>VBHW01000406.1:0-1059 GCA_005881055.1 Chloroflexota bacterium | reverse complement strand
GTCCAGTTCGGGGCGCTGTTCTGGTTCCTCTCGCGACCGCGCAAGTACACGGTCACCCCGGACGACCCGCAGATCGGCCTCGGGTTCGAGAAGTACCTCGGCCAGCCCGATCTCCTCGAGCACGCGAAGAGCACGGTCAAGATCCTCCAGGGGGTCCGCGAGTTCGAGCGTCGCGGCGGCGAGATGCCCAAGGGGATGCTCCTGTCGGGCGCCCCGGGAACCGGCAAGACGTTCCTCGCGGCGTGCATCGCGGCCGAGGCGAAGCTGCCGTTCATCTACATCGACGCGAGCTCGCTCCGGGCGATGTTCTGGGGCGTCGACTCGCTCATGGTCATGAAGCTCTTCCGCGATGCGCGAGGCCTCGGGCGGAGGTACGCCGGTGAGGGCCAGCGCGGCGCGTGCATCGTCTTCATGGACGAGCTCGATTCGATCGGCATGTCGCGCACGGGCGTGCAGTCGTCGCCGGGCGTCGGCGCGGGCGGGTTCTTCGGCAACTCGGGCTTCGGCCTGAACACGCTCCTCAACCAGATGGACTCGCTGACCGAGCACGTCGAGGACCGGCTGCGTTACAAGATCGCTCGATGGCTCGGGATCGTCCGGGGGCCGGTGCCGGCCAAGCCGCTCGTCTTCGTCATCGGCGCGACGAACCGCCCCGAGGTGCTCGACCCGGCGCTCACACGCCCGGGTCGCCTCGACCGCCTCATCAACGTCTACCCGCCCGACGGCGAGGGCCGCCGCGAGATCATCCTCGGCTACCTCAAGGACAAGGCGCACGTCCCCGACATCGAGCTCGACCTCATGGTCGCCGACTCGGTCGGCTGGACGCCCATCGCGATCAAGACGTGCATCAACGAGGCATTGATCGTCGCCCATGACAACGGCCGTGAGGCGCTCACGTACAAGGACTGGCTCGACGCGGCCGACCAGCGGGCCCTCGGCCTCAAGCAGCCCATCCGGCGGATGACCGAGGACGATCAGTGCGCCATCGCCTACCACGAGGCCGGTCACGCCGTCGTCGCCCGCTACCTCCAGCCCGAGAACCGGGTGCTCAAGGCATCA
>VBHW01000405.1:1961-2158 GCA_005881055.1 Chloroflexota bacterium | reverse complement strand
AACCCGGGAGCATCCCGGCGACGGTCTATGTCGTGGAACCAATGGGCGACGAAGTGTATGTGGAGGTGCTTATCGGCGACTCGCGCGTCACGGTCCGAGCCGATCGAGGGTGGAGGGCGCCGCTGGGCACGCCGGTCGGCGTGTGCGTCGATCCGGCACGGGCCTGCTTCTTCGAGCCGGGCGGCAGGACCGCCGTC
>VBHW01000405.1:0-1910 GCA_005881055.1 Chloroflexota bacterium | reverse complement strand
ATGACCCAGGACGACATCCTGGCCAACCAGATGACTCGCCGGGACCTGCTGCGCCTCGGCGCCGCGCTGGGCGGCGTCGCCGCGGCCTCCGCGGTCCTTGCAGCGTGCGGTGGAGGCGCGGCGTCGGCGGCGCCCTCCGCGTCGGCATCGGCGGCGCCCGCGACGTCGGCCGCCGCGAGCCCCAGCGCCGCTCAGGCGGGCGGCAAGCTCGTCATCGGCGCCTTCGAGGACGGGGCGCTGGTCCCGTTCAAGCAGACGATCCTGCCGATGTTCGAAGCCGCGACCGGCACCAAGGTGCAGTTCCTGACCGAGCCGTACGACTCCTTCTTCGCAAAGGCGTTCCAGGACGGGCAGACCAAGGCCGGTCAGTACGACATCTACATCATGGACGACCCGTGGATCCCGCAGTACGCCGCCGCGGGCATCCTCGAGGACCTCGGGTCGCACGGGATCGCAATGGATGCGGACTACCCGGGGCCGTTCGCGGACCTGGGCTTCTGGCCACCGCGCCAGGGGCCGCGCGTGAAGGGCTTCGAGACCGAGACACCGAAGCTCATCGCTTTGCCGACGATCGGCGACCTGCAGACGCTGACCTATCGGAACGACGTGTTCACATCGGGGGCTCCGGCGACCTGGGACGACCTCGTCAGCCAGGGCAAGGCCGCGATGCAGAGTGGCAAGGTCAAGTACGGGTTCGTCTTCCGCGGCGTGAAGGGCAACCCGATCGTCACCTCGTTCTATCCCGTCTTCCGCTCGTTCGGAGCCGACTTCTTCGACGACAAGTGGAACCCGATCTTCAACTCCGACAAGGGAAAGCAGGCGGCCGACTTCTTCGTGACGACGCTGAAGTCGCTGGCACCCAAGGGCGTCGCGGAGTTCGACTCGGACCAGGAGGGCGCGGCGATCCTTGGCGGCGACGCGGCCTCGATCATCCAGTACTCGGGCAACGCCATCAAATCGGACGACCCCGCGCAGTCCAAGGTCGTCGGGAAGCTCGACTTCGGCGTGGTCCCCAAGAAGGAATCGGCGATCGCCCAGATCGGGATCTTCATCCATGGGGTGAGCGCCTCGGCACCGAACAAGGACAACGCGATTGCCTTCATGAACTGGTTCGCCACCAATGACGTGCAGACAGCGCTCGCTCGATCAGGAGACCTGCCCGTCAAGACCCCGGCATTCTCCGACACGCAGGCAGTGAAGGACCACCGGCTCCTCCCGGTCGCCATCGCCCAGCTCAATGCGGGTGCTCAGGCGCGGCCGCGGACCCCTGACTGGTCCAAGGTCGAGTCGATCATCGGTACCGAGCTGAACATCGCCCTCGCCGCGGGGAGCGGTGGCGGGGCGGCCATGGAAACCGCGGCCACCAAGGTCAAGGACTACCTCACGCAGCAGGGCTACTACTGATCCATGGCGCTCGTGATGACGCCGAGCGCCACCAGCCGGAAGCTCCGGGGCTCCGGCCTGGACAGGGCGCTCCCGTACCTCATGCTCGGGCCGGCGCTTTTCCTCGTGCTCGGCGTCATCGTCTATCCGCTCATCGACGGACTGCGCTCCAGCACCGGGTTCTTCCGGTTCGGACGCCTCGTGCGATCCGTGGGGCTGGACAACTACGCGCGGGCCTTCGGCGACCCGGCGTTCCTCGACGCGTTGCTCACCACCGCTCGATTCGTCGTGCTCGTCGTGACGATCGAGACGGTCCTGGGGCTCGCGCTCGCGCTCCTCGTGGCGCGCGAAGGCCGATTCATCCGGCGCATCCGGGCGACGCTCATCCTGCCCATGATCATCACGCCGGTCGTCGTCGGAATCGTGTTCCGCCTCATCTACGCCTCCGACGTGGGGTTGCTTGCGTCGATCGCCCACGCCGTCGGTCTCGATCCACCGCAGATCCTGAGCAGCGGCTCCGGCGCGTT
>VBHW01000020.1 GCA_005881055.1 Chloroflexota bacterium | reverse complement strand
CCGCATCGCGCCCGACCGCCGTCACGAGCTGCACGCGGACGCCGAGGCGGGCGAGCCCGCGCGCGACGTTCGCCGCGGAACCGCCGGGGCGGAGCCGGACCGTTCCCGGGACGTCCGTGCCCGCCACGGTCGGGCGCTCCGGGGCCACGACGACATCGAGCATGAGATCCCCGAGGACGACGATGGAGATCGGGCGGCCCGGGCGGGGTCCCGGGAGGCGTCCGCCCGATGACCGTGTCCTGAAACGTCCGAGGGCCATCGCCGGAGGGTATCGGCACTGGGTCCGGCCGTACAATGCTCAGCCCGGGTCGCTCGCGGTACCCGCGGCGGTCTCGCGGTACCCGCGGCGGTCCCGCGGTCGTTCTTCCGTTCGGGAGTCCTCGACATGGCCATTGCCGAGAAGGGTCTGGAACGCCTCGCGATCGATACCATCCGCACGCTGTCGATCGACGCCGTCCAGAAGGCCAACTCGGGGCATCCGGGCGCGCCGATGGGCGCGGCGCCGATGGCCTACGTCGTCTGGACCCGCTTCCTGCGCCATGCGCCGACGCAGCCCGGCTGGCCCGACCGCGACCGCTTCGTCCTGTCGGCCGGCCACGCGAGCATGCTCCTGTACTCGCTCCTCCACCTCACGGGCTACGACCTGCCGCTCGAGGAGCTCGAGCAGTTCCGGCAATGGGGCTCGCGGACGCCCGGCCACCCGGAGTACGGGCTCACGCCGGGTGTCGAAGCGACGACCGGCCCGCTCGGCCAGGGGTTCGCGAACGGCGTGGGCATGGCCATCGCGGAACGGCGCCTCGCGGCCGAGTTCAACCGCCCCGACCACGCGATCGTCGACCACCGGGTGTACGGAATCTGCTCCGACGGGGACCTCCAGGAGGGCATCGCCTCCGAGGCCGCATCGCTCGCCGGCCATCTCCGGCTCGGGAAGATCGTCTACCTGTACGACGACAACCACGTCCAGCTCGACGGGCCCACGTCGATGGCCTTCTCGGAGGACGTCCTCGAGCGCTTCGACGCGTACGGCTGGCACACCCAGCGGGTCGAGGATGGCAACGACGTCGAGGCGATCACGCGAGCGGTCGAGGCTGCCCGGGCCGACGGTCGCCCGAGCCTCGTCGCCGTGCGGACGCACATCGGCTACGGGTCGCCGAACCGGCAGGACACGCAGAAGGCCCACGGGCAGGCACTCGGCGAGGACGAAGTCCGACTCGTCAAGCAGAACTACGGCTGGGATCCGGATGCCCACTTCGTCGAGCCGGCGGAGGCGGTCGCCCACTTCCGGCAGGCGGTGCCGCGCGGCGAGGAGCTCGTCGCCGAATGGGATGAGCAGCTCGAGGCCTACGCGGCGGCGTACCCGGGGGAGGCGGCAGAGCTGCGGCGGCGCCTCGCGGGACGGCTCGCCGACGGCTGGGACGCGGGTCTCAAGACATACGCGGTCGGCGAGGACTTCGCGACGCGGCAGGCGAGCCAGGCGGCGATCGCCGCGCTGGCCGGCCCGGTGCCCGAGCTCTTCGGCGGATCGGCGGACCTCTCCGAGTCGAACCTCACGATCATCAAGGACGCGGGCGACTTCGAACCTGAGGAGGCCGGCCGCAACATCTGGTTCGGCGTCCGCGAGCACGGGATGGGCGGCGTGACGAATGGGATCGCCTACCACGGCGGCTTCGTCCCGTACTGCGCGACGTTCCTCAACTTCAGCGACTACATGCGCGGTGCAGTCCGCCTGTCGGCGCTCGCCGGACTCCACGTCATCTACGTCTGGACGCACGACTCCGTCGGGCTCGGCGAGGACGGTCCGACTCACCAGCCGATCGAGCACTATGCCGCCCTGCGGGCCATGCCGAACCTGTGGTTCGTGCGGCCGGGCGACGCGAACGAGACGGCCGCAGCCTGGCGACTCGCCGTCCGGCGCCGCGGCGGGCCGGTGGCCCTGTCGCTGACGCGCCAGAAGCTTCCAACGCTGCCCGAAACTGCCGAGCGCGCCCCAGACGGCGTGGCGCGCGGCGGCTACGTCGTCCGCGAGGCGAGCGGCGGGGCGGGCGCGATCGACCTCATCCTCCTCGCCACCGGCTCCGAGCTGGGACTCGCGGCCGGCGCGGCCGAGCGCCTCGAGGCGGCCGGCGTGCCGACACGCGTCGTCTCGATGCCATGCTGGGAGGCATTCGAACTGGAGCCGGCGGCGTACCGCGACGAGGTCCTGCCGCCGGGCGTGAAGCGGCGACTGAGCATCGAGGCGGGGGCCGGCCTCGGGTGGGAGCGCTGGGTGGGCGACGACGGGGCGATCATGAGCATCGAGCACTTCGGCGCGTCGTCGCCCGGCGCGACGATCTTCGAGCACTTCGGGTTCACGATCGACCACGTGACCGAGGTCGCCCGCGAGGTCGCCGCGGGCCGGCTCCGCGGGCGGGTCCCGACGGTCGACCCGGGACACCAGCCGGCCGGTCTGGCGCTCGGCCACCGCTGAGCCGGCGAGCACCCTCCGATGCGTGTCGCGTTCGCCGCCGACCACGGCGGTGCCGCGCTCAAGACGGACCTGCTTCGGGCGCTGCGGGCGTCGCAGGCAACGCACGAGCTCATCGACCTCGGCGGCGATGGCAGCGACCCGGCCGACGACTACCCGGACTTCAGCCAGCAGCTCGGACGCGCGATCCAGGACGGCGACGCCGACCGCGGCGTCCTCATCTGCGGCAGCGGCGTCGGTGCCTCGATCGCCGCGACGAAGATGCGCGGCGTCCGGGCGAGCGTCTGCCACGACACGTACTCGGCCCGGCAGGGTGTCGAGCACGACGACATGAACGTCCTCTGCCTCGGGGCGCGGGTCATCGCGATCGAGCTCGCCCTCGAGTGCACGCGCGCCTTCCTCGGCGCCCGCTTCTCGGGCGAGCCGCGGCACGTCCGCCGGCTCGACAAGGTCCTCGCGATCGAGGCCGAGGAGGCGGGGCGGCGGTAGTCTCGGCGGACACGACACGAGCCTCGGGGACGTCGCGGGGAGGCTCGCTACAGGCGGCAGCAGGCCGGGCAGGCGCCCGGCGTACCATGCGGTGGCATCGATGACCACGACGAAGGAACCGCCATCCCCTGGCGCGTCGCCGGCCGGCCCGGAAGGCCCGGCGCCGGACGAAAGCCCCGCGGCTGCACCCACGTCGCCGGGCGCGAAGCCCGGTCGCGACGCCCCGCGGACGATCCGCGAGATCCGTCTCGCCCGCCAGGGCAAGCGCAAGGCGTCCACGAAGGCCCTCGACAACCCGCTGCGGGAGGGCCTGCGCCTCGAGCGCATGCCCGACCCGGCCGCGTTCGTGCTCTTCGGGGCGACGGGCGACCTCGCGCATCGCAAGGTCGTCCCGGCCCTCTACCAGCTCTGGCGCACGAACCTCCTGCCCCACGAGTTCATGCTCGTCGGGCTCGGCCGCCGCCCGTTCGAGGACGACACGATCCGGGCCGACTACCGCGCCTCGCTCGACAAGTACAGCCGGGTCCTCCCGGTCGACGAAGCCGTCTGGGCGGAGTTCTCGAAGCGGATCGTCTACCACCATGGCGACTTCGAGGATCCGGCGACGTACGAGAGCCTGTCATCGCGCCTCGACAAGATCGACCAGGAGGATGGCACCCGGGGGAACCGTCTCTACTACCTCGCCACGAACGCCTCCGCGTTCCCGGACATCGTCGGCCAGCTCGGCCGGGCCGGCCTCGACCACGAGGTGCACGGCGGCGGCTGGCGACGGGTGACCATCGAGAAGCCGTTCGGGCGTGACATCGAGTCAGCGGTCAGGCTCAACCGCGAGGTGGCCAAGGTCTTCCGGGAGAAGCAGGTCTACCGCATCGACCACTACCTCGGCAAGGAGACCGTCCGGAACCTCCTCGTCTTCCGCTTCGGCAACGGGATCTTCGAGCCGATCTGGAACCGCCGGTACGTCGACCACGTGCAGATCACCGTCGCCGAGTCGATCGGCATCGAGGGCCGCGGGTCGTTCTACGAGGAGACCGGCGCGAGCCGCGACTTCCTCCAGAACCACCTCATGCAGCTCCTGAGCCTCGTGGCGATGGAGCCGCCCGCGAGCTTCGACGCCGATGCCCTGCGCGACGAGAAGGTCAAGGTGCTCCGCGCGGTGTCCCCGATGACGCCCGACGAGATCCGGGCGAACGTGGTGCGCGGCCAGTACGGGCCAGGCTGGGTGGGCGCCGAGGAGGTCCCCGGCTATCGGGAGGAGCCCGAGGTCGAAGCCGAGTCGGAGACGGAGACGTTCGTCGCGGCGCGCTTCGAGGTCGACGACTGGCGATGGGCCGGCGTCCCGTTCTACCTGCGCATGGGCAAGCGCCTGCCGAAGCGCGCGTCGGAGATCGCCGTGCAGTTCCACGCGGTGCCGCATCGCCTGTTCACCGATGCGGGCACGGACCCGGAGCCGAACCTCCTCGCGATGCGGATCCAGCCGGACGAGGGCATCCTCCTGAGGTTCGAGGCGAAGGTGCCCGGCCTGGGCGTCGACGTGCGGGCGGTCAACATGGACTTCACGTACGGCTCGGCCTTCAACGTGGACTCGCCCGATGCGTACGAGACGCTCATCCTCGACGCGCTCCTCGGCGACGCCTCGCTCTTCACGCGGGCCGACGAGGTCGAGCAGGCCTGGGCGATCGTCACGCCGATCATCGAGGCGTGGCTCGACGAGCCCCCGCCGACGCTCCCGAACTACGCCGCGGGTACGTGGGGCCCGCCCGAGGCCGACGAGCTCATCGAGCGCGACGGGCGCCGCTGGCGGCGCATCTGATGGCGAGCACCGACGCGCCCAGCGAGGCGCCGACCGCGGCCGCCTCCGCCGCCGCGGGCCTCGTGACGGCGCCGGGTGACCAGGTCCCCGGCACGCCGACGCTCCGCTGGTCCGCCCGCGCGCACAGCATCGAGGAGATCGAGCTCGAGCTCGCGCGCATCTGGGCCGTCCCGAAGCTCACCGCGGTCGACGGCGTCGAGGAGCGACACATCGCGGCACGCACGAGCGTGATGAACCTCGTCGTCGTCGCGCGGCGCCCGGAGATGGCCGAGCACGCCGCGGCGATCATCCAGGAGCTGACCGGCCGCCACCCGTCGCGGACGCTCATCCTCTCCTCGGCGGATCCAGAGAGCCGCTCATGGCTCGACGCCCAGATCCGTGCCTACTGCGTGCTGCCGCGGGAGGACGCCGCCGAGACCTGCGCCGAGCAGATCTACATCACGGCAGGTGGGGCCGCCGGCCGCCACCTGGACGCGATCGTCGCGCCGCTCCTCATCCACGACCTGCCGGTGACGGTGTGGTGGCCGACCGAGCCGCCGTTCCAGACGCAGGCGGCCCACGACCTCCTCGACATGGCCGACCGGCTCGTCGTCGACGGCTCGACGTGGACCGGCGACGGCCTCGACCGGCTCGCCCAGATGGCCGGCGCCATGGACCGCCACCGGATCTCGGTGAGCGACTTCGCGCTCGTCCGGCAGAGCCGCTGGCGGGAGGCGATCGCGTCGGTGTTCGACCTCGAGGAGTTCCTGCCCTACCTCCGTTCGATCCGCCGCATCGCGGTCACGTACGCCACTCACGATCGAACGGGGGCGCCGGGGTCGACGAACGTCATCAAGCCCGTCTACCACGTCGCCTGGATCGGCTCACGGCTCGGGATGGGCGTCGAGCGGCCGCTCGCGCCGGCGGCCATGCCGAAAGTCTCCAAGCCGACCGGCCCGGGCGCGAAGCCGGCGCTCCATCGCGGGCTGGCCGCCACGCTGCGGGGCTCACGATCGGAGGTCGCCGTCGTGCTCCGGCCGATCGAGTCGCGGATGCCGGCCGGCACGACGCTCCGCGTGGAGATCCTGTCGGAGCGTCGCGGATCGGAGCTGCGCGCGGACGTGACCGCCGAGGCCGAGACCGTCCACGTCCGGGTGTGGGTCGATGGCGTCGCCGCCCTCGAACGGGCATTCCTCGCGGCACGGCGCACCGAGGTCGACCTCCTCGCGGACGCGATCGAGGCGGGCGGAAGCGACCCGATCGCCCGCGACGCGATCCGCTTCGCCGCGCGCCTGGCGGGCTGACGGCCCGCGGGATCGATGACGTGAGCGACGCCCCGGCACGGGAGACGCGAGCTCAGACGGCCCGAGGAGCCCGGGCCGACCTCAGCGAGCCCGAGGTCGTGGTGCTCCCCGACCCGGCGGCCGTCTCCGCGGCGGCGGCCGAGCGGTTCGCGGCCGCGGTCGTCGACGCGGCGCGTCGCCGCGGCC
>VBHW01000019.1:1052-11026 GCA_005881055.1 Chloroflexota bacterium | reverse complement strand
CTTCGTCATGGCGGACAAGCAGTCGAGCGAGAAGCAGCAGCTCCTCCGGGCGTACGGCGCCGAGGTGGTCCTCTGCCCGACGAACGTCCCGCCAGAATCGCCCGAGAGCTATTACTCGGTCGCCGCGCGCCTCGCTCGCGACATCCCGGGGGCGTTCAAGCCCGACCAGTACTGGAACCAGGAGAACCCGAAGGCGCACGAGGCGACGACCGGCCCCGAGATCTGGGAGCAGACCGAGGGCCGGCTCACGCACTTCGTCTGCAGCGTCGGGACCGGCGGCACGATCACCGGGGCCGTCCGCTACCTGCGGACGAAGAAGCCCGACCTCGTCGTCATTGGCGCCGATCCCGAGGGCAGCGTCCTCTCCGGCGACGTCGCCCGCCCGTACCTGACCGAGGGCGTCGGCGAGGACTTCTTCCCGGGCACGTACGACCCGAAGGTCGTCGACCGCTGGGTCCGCGTGAGCGACCGCGACGCGTTCGCCGCGGCTCGGCGGATCACCCGCGAGGAGGGCATCCTCGCCGGCGAGTCGTGCGGCACGGCGCTCGTCGCGACGCTCGAGATCGCCCGCGAGCTCACCGCGACCAGCGCCGGCGCGGAGGCGGTCGTCGTCGTCCTGCTCCCGGACGGCGGCCGCTCGTACCTCTCGAAGCTCTACAACGACGAGTGGATGCGGGTGAACGGGCTCCTGCCGACCACCGGCGGGATCGTGCGGATCGCCGAGCTCCTCGCCGTTCGCCATCACGAGGCCGAGCGGCCGGCCCTCGTCCTCGCCCGGACGACCCAGCGCGTCGGCTCCGCGATCGAGACGTTCCAGTCGTACGGGATCAGCCAGATGCCGGTGTCCGAGGACCCGGCCGGCGAGGAGATCGCCGGGCTCGTCGGCTCGATCTCGGAGAAGGGGCTCCTCGACCGAGCCTTCCGGGACCCAACCGTCGTCGAGCGGACCGTCGGCGAGGTCATGGACGCGCCGCTGCCGCTCGTCGATGCCTCCGCGACGCTCGACGAGGCGTTCG
Organism: Chloroflexota bacterium; assembly: GCA_005881055.1. Taxonomy (GTDB): domain Bacteria; phylum Chloroflexota; class Limnocylindria; order Limnocylindrales; family CSP1-4; genus C-114. Next base: position 10,010 of record VBHW01000019.1, on the reverse strand, counting down.
CACTCCTGTCACAGGGCTCCCCGGCCGTCGTCGCGGTGCGGGGCGAGCGGCCCGCCGGGGTCGTCACGAAGCTCGACCTGCTCGAGTTCCTCGCGCACCACGGCGCAGCCCGCGTCGGCTGACGAGCCGGCACGTACCATGTCGGCCGGGATGCCTGACGATCAGAAGCCGGCCCCACGGCCGTTCGCAGAGCGCCACGCGGCCGACGAGGGCTGGTCGCTCGACACGCTCGCCGTCCACGCGGGCCAGGAGCCGGACGAGGCGACCGGGTCGATCGCCCCGCCGATCTACCAGACGAGCACGTTCGCCCAGGACGCGGTCGGCGAGCCGCGCGCCGGCTACGAGTACGCCCGGACGCACAATCCCACGCGTGAGCGGCTCGAGCGCGCCGTCGCGGCCCTCGAGGGCGCCCGCCACGGGATCGCGTTCGCCTCCGGCTCGGCATGCACCGCGACGATCAGCGAGCTCGCCGCGCCCGGTGAGGAGATCGTCGCCTGCGACGACGTGTACGGCGGGACGTTCCGCTATTTCGACAAGGTGCTCCGGCCGCGGGGCGTCAGGGTCCGCTTCGACGACCTGGCCAGCGATCCGGCCCTCGTCCTGTCCTGCCTCTCCCCCCGGACGAGGCTCGTCTGGCTGGAGACGCCGACGAACCCGCTCCTCAAGCTCGTCGACATCGCCGCGATCGCCGAGGCCGTCCGGGGCCATGCCGGCGCCGGCGGCGAGGCGCCGCTCATCGTCGTCGACAACACGTTCGCCTCGCCGGCCGTGCAGCGACCGCTCGAGCACGGCGCCGACATCGTGTTCCACTCGGCGACGAAGTACCTCGCGGGCCACTCCGACACTGTCAACGGGGTCGTCGTCACGGACCGCGACGCGGTCGCGGACCGCCTGCGCTTCCTCCAGAACGCGATGGGTGGGGTGCCCGGGCCGTTCGACTGCTTCCTCGTGCTGCGCGGCCTGCGCACGCTCGCCCTTCGCACGGAGCGCCATGCCGTGAACGGGGCAGCGGTCGCCCGGTTCCTGGCCGGCCGCGACGACGTCGAGCTCGTCCGCTACCCGGGCCTCGCGGACGGACCGCACGCCCACCCCCAGGCGGCGCTCGCCGCCCGCCAGATGCGGTCGGGCGGCGGGATGGTCAGCTTCCTGCCACGGGCCGGCGGCCGGCACGGCCGGACGGCGCTCCAGCGCGCCGAGGCGATCTGCGCCGCGACCCGGCTCTTCACCCTGGCCGAATCGCTCGGCAGCGTGGAGTCGCTCATCGAGATGCCGGCCGTCATGACCCACGCATCGGTGGCGGGCTCGCCGCTCGAGGTGCCCGGTGCCCTCGTCCGCCTGTCGTGCGGGATCGAGGCGGCGGAGGACCTCATCGCCGACATGGCGAGCGGGCGGCTCCGCGTGGGCGTCGTGGGCTGCGGCGACGTCGCCCATCGCCGGTACCTGCCCGCCCTCGCGTCGCTCGCGGACCGCGTCGAGATCGTCGGCTGCTGCGACCCGAATCGCGACCGGGCCGAGCGCGCCGCCGAGGTCGCGCGCCGGTCGTCACCAGGGGCGTCGACTGGGGCGTCGACTGGGCCGTCGATTGGGGCATCGCCGTCGGCGCGGGCCTACGACGATCTCGAGGATCTCCTCGCCACGGCGCGGCCGGACGCGATGTTCAACATCACGCCGGCGCCGGTCCACGCGAAGGTGAGCCAGGCGTGCCTCGACGCCGGCGTCCACGTCTACACGGAGAAGCCGATCGCCGGCACCCTCGCCGACGCCGATCGGCTCATCGAGACCGCCCGGGCCCGAGATCTCCACCTCCTCTCTGCTCCCGGCGTCGCGGCGACGCGTCGGATCCGCTGGCTGGCAGCCATCGTGGCATCCGGACGCCTCGGGAACCTCAGCCTCGCGGTCGCCCACCATGCGGACACCGGACCCGCGACCTGGCGGGAGTACACCGGCGACCCCGAGGTGTTCTACGGCCCGGGCGTCGGGCCCGTGTTCGATCACGGGGTGTACCGCCTCCACGCGATGACCACGCTCCTCGGGCCCGTCCGCCGGGTGCAGGCGATGGGCGCGATCGGCAACCCGACACGCGTCGTGCGGGCCGGGCCGCGGTCCGGCGAGACGATCGCGGTGACGTCACCCGACCACGTGCTGATCAACATGGAGTTCGCGTCGGGCGCCCTCGGCCAGCTCCTCGCGAGCTTCGGGGCGGCCGCCACGCTGGCGCCATGGCTCGAGCTCCACTTCCGCCACGGCACGATCAGCTTCGCCGGCGAATCGAGTGACGAGCATGCCCCGGCGAGCATCTATCTCGACGACGACAGCGCCCTCGGCCTCGAGGGCTGGGTCCACGGGCTCCGGCCGCCGCCGCCCGAGGACGAGATCGGGGTCGTCGAGACCGGCATCGTCCATTTCGTCGCGTGCCTGCGCGGCGAGGAGACGCCGGTCCTGACCGCAGAGCACGCGCGGCACGTCCTCGACATCACACTCAAGGCCTACGACTCGATCCGCGACGGCGCGAGCCACGACACGGAGACGACGTTCGAGCCGCCGAGCTTCGCCGCCGCGACCCCACGCTGACCGATCGACGGGAGGCGTATCCTCGGGCAGTCGCGCCATGGACCTCGTCCTCTCGGTCATCCTGCTCGTGCTCTTCGTCTCGGTCGTCGAGCTGACCGCGACCGGGGGAATCGGATCGGGCTACGGACCCGGCGTGGTCGACCGGCTGAGCGCCCTCTTCGCGAGCCATGCCGATCTCGGCTGGCCTGCCGGAGTCCAGGAGGACGACGACCACCGGTGGCCGGTCGGCTCGCTCGTCCCGCCGACCATCGATCCCTCGGACTGGGCTCCCTCGGCGTTCGGCGAGATCCTCGAGGCCGGCGTCCAGCCGGTCCGCGTGCAGCGGGTCCGTCGGATCGACTGATCCGCGAGGCACCTCCGCGGCGCGGCGCCGCGGCGCAACGCAACCGCAAGGCGCGCGCCGCAACCGTCTCGCAACCCGCCGATCCCCGGGTGTACGATGCTCCCGACTGCGGAAGCCGACTCCCTTCGGCCGATCGGCCCGAATCGCCGATCTCCCGAAGCCAAGCGCGGCCGGTCGACCACCCGACGAGCACGGGCCGGTCGGTGCGGCTCGCCTGACCACAGGGAGACCAGATGGCAGCAACCCCAACCCCCGCCCGGTCGAGCGCGCGCTCCGCGACGCGCCCCGAGCTCGGCCGCCACGTGCGCACGAACCTGTCCACCGCCGAGCTGTACGAGGACGCGATCCGCGCCGGCGAGGGCATGATCGCGGCCCAGGGCCCCCTCGTCGTCCGGACCGGCAAGCACACCGGCCGCTCGCCGCAGGACAAGTTCGTCGTCCGCGAGCCGTCGACCGAGGCGAAGGTCTGGTGGGGCGACGTGAACCACCCGATCACCGAGGCGAACTACGATCGCCTGCGGGCCCGCCTCGTCGCGTACCTCGCCCACCGGACTCTCTACGCCCAGGACTGCTTCATCGGGGCGCATCCCGGCCATCGCCGTTCGCTCCGGGTCTACACCGAGACCGCGTGGGCGAGCATCTTCGCGAGGAACCTGTTCCGCCGGCCGTCCGTCGAGGACCTCGCCGACTTCCGCCCAAATTTCACGATCATCGACGTCCCGTCGTTCAAGGCCGACCCGGGGACGGAGGGGACCCGGACCGAGACGGCGATCCTCGTCAACCTGCGCCAGATGGAGATCGTCATCGTCGGCACCGAGTACGCGGGCGAGATCAAGAAGAGCGCCTTCACGGTCATGAACTTCCTCATGCCCGACGAGGGCGTGCTGCCGATGCATTCGTCCGTGAACGTCGGTGCCGGGGGTGACCCGGCGGTGTTCTTCGGCCTCTCGGGGACGGGCAAGACCACGCTGTCGGCCGATCCCGAGCGGAGCCTCATCGGGGACGACGAGCACGGGTGGGGCGACGGCGGCGTCTTCAACTTCGAGGGCGGCTGCTACGCGAAGACGATCCGCCTCTCGCCGATGTACGAGCCGGACATCTTTCAGACGACCCGCCGCTTCGGGACCATCCTCGAGAACGTCGACCTCGACCCGCTGACGCGCGAGCTCGACCTGGGCTCGGAGCGCTTCACGGAGAACACCCGCGGGGCGTATCCCCTCGAGTTCATCGGCAACGCGGATCCGACGGGGATCGCCGGCCTGCCGCGGACCGTCGTCCTCCTGACGGCCGATGCGTTCGGAGTGCTCCCGCCGATCGCGCGGCTCACCCACGCCCAGGCGGCGTACCACTTCCTCAGCGGGTACACGGCGAAGCTCGCCGGCACCGAGGTCGGCGTCCGGGAGCCGCGAGCCACGTTCAGCGCGTGCTTCGGGGCGCCGTTCATGCCACGCCATCCGGGTGTGTACGCGCGGATGCTCGCCGAGCGGCTCGAACGGGATGACGTGCCGGTCTGGCTCGTGAACACGGGCTGGACGGGCGGCCCGTATGGCACCGGCGAGCGGATGAACATCGCGCACACGCGGTCGACCGTGCGCGCCGCCCTGGGCGGCAAGCTCGAGGGCGTGCCGACCCGGACCGATCCGATCTTCGGGGTTGCCGTCCCGACCTCGTGCCCCGGGGTCCCGGCCGCGGTGCTCGACCCGCGCGCCACGTGGCAGGACAAGGCCGCTTACGACCGGCAGGCGCGGACCCTCGCGGTGCTGTTCGCGGAGAACTTCGCGACGTTCGCCGACGGGGTGGATCCCGGCGTCCAGGCCGCCGGGCCGCGGGTCGAGCCGGGCTGGGCCGCGGAGGCGCAGCGGACCGCGGAGGCGCGACGGACCGCCGAGCACGAGGACTCGGCGAGCGTGGAGGGCTGAGATGGGTCGCAGGAAGGTCACGGTCATCGGGGCCGGCAACGTCGGCGCCACGACCGCGCAGCGGATCGCCGAGGCGGGCCTCGCGAACGTCGTCCTCATCGACATCGTCGAGGGGCTGCCACAGGGGAAGGGCCTCGACCTCGCCGAGGCGGCCCCGGTCGTCGGGCACGATGCGCGGATCGTCGGAACGAACGACTACGCCGACACGGCCGGCAGCGACATCGTGGTGGTGACGTCCGGCCTGGCCCGGCAGCCTGGCATGAGCCGCGACGACCTGCTTGCGAAGAACGCCGGCATCGTCCGCTCGGTCGTGACGGCCGCCGCGGCCGCTTCGCCGGACGCGATCCTCATCGTCGTCACGAACCCGCTCGACGCGATGTGCCACGTGGCGCTGGACGCCTCGGGCTTCCCCCGCGAGCGCGTGCTCGGCATGGCCGGCGTCCTCGATTCGGCCCGGTTCCGGACGTTCATCGCCGAGGAGCTCGGCGTGTCGGTCGAGGACACGCATGCGTTCGTCCTCGGCGGTCATGGCGACACGATGGTCCCGCTCGCGCGCTACTCGACCGTCGCCGGCATCCCGATCACCGAGCTCCTCCCGCCCGAGCGGATCCAGGCCCTGAGCGAGCGGACGGCCAACGGCGGCGCCGAGGTCGTCGCGTTGCTGAAGACCGGTTCGGCGTTCTACGCCCCGGCAGCCGCGGTCTTCGAGATGGTCGAGGCGATCCTCCTCGACAGGAAGCGCGTCCTCCCGTGCGCGGTGCTCCTGCGGGGCGAGTACGGCAACCGCGACCTCTTCGTCGGGGCCCCGGTCGTCCTCGGGGCCGCCGGGATGGAGCGCGTCATCGAGATCCCGCTGACCGCCGACGAGCAGGCGGCGTTCGACCGCTCCGCCGGCTCGGTCCGGGAGCTCGTCGACAAGCTCGCCAGCCTCGTCTGATACGGGCCTCCCCGAAAGAGCGGGGGCCGGTGCGCGTGCGCACCGATTTCGGTCGCTCCGATTGGACCTCCGGGCCGACGGCACGTTGACCCTGTCCGGCCATCGCTGGTACGGTCCGACCACTTCCGCTGCCGGAGACAGCGGTGACGTTCCGGGGTACCCACGTCGTTCATCGCCGGCTCAGCACGCCGGTCGTCGGTGTCCCCCCGGACATGGTGGAGGATCAGGCATCGCCTGAAGGGAGGACCATGAAGCGCGCGTCCCTGGCCGTCTTTGGTGCGGCCGCGATCATCCTGGCGGCGCTCCTGCCGTCGGCCGCCACGGCCAAGCAGCCGACGAAGGCGCAACGTATCGACGTGAGCAAGATCGACGCGAAGCTCATCCCCCAGATCCTGCAGACGACCCGCCTGGAGAAGGTCGTCCTCGAGCTGGCCGGGAAGCCCGTCGCAGTGCGTCAGGGCGAGGCCGCCCGGCGCCTCTCGAGGGCCGAGAAGGCCGCCATCCGCGCCCAGCTCAAGGGCGCGCAGGACGCCCTCCGCGGCGGCATCGCCAAGGCCGGCGGGCGCATCCTCGGCCAGTACCAGGATGCCTACAACGGCATCAAGGTCCAGGTCCGTGCGAACCGCATCGCCGCCCTGGCCAGGCTGCCGGGCGTGGTCGGCGTCCACGGCGTCTCGACGTACACGATCGACAACACGGTTTCAATCCCGTACATCGGCGCCCCGAGCGCCTGGCAGGACCTGGGCCTGACCGGGACCGGCGTGAAGGTCGGGATCATCGACACCGGCATCGATTACTACCACGCGAACTTCGGCGGGTCGGGCAACCCCGCCGACTTCGCGGCCGACGACGGGCTCACGATCGGGACGCCCGCGTTCCCCAACGCCAAGGTGGCCGGCGGCTACGACTTCGTCGGAGACGACTACAACGCGGCGGCGCCGGCCGGCTCGCCGAAGCTCATCCCACATCCGGATCCCGACCCGCTCGATTGCTTCGGGCACGGGTCCCACGTCGCCGGCACGGCGGCCGGTGACGGCGTCCTGTCGGACGGCTCGACGTTCACCGGTCCGTACAACGCGGCGACGATCTCGTCGCACACGTGGAACATCGGACCGGGCGTCGCGCCGCGGGCCACGCTGTACGCGTATCGCGTCTTCGGGTGCGCGGGCTCGACCGACGTCGTCGTCGACGCGATCAACCGCGCCGTCGCCGACGGCATGGACGTCATCAACATGTCCCTCGGCTCGCCGTTCGGGTCGGCCGACAACCCCGATGCCGTCGCGAGCAACAACGCCGCCCTGGCGGGCACGACGGTCGTCGCGTCCTCGGGCAACAGCGGCCCGAACGCGATGATCACCGGCAGCCCGGGCACCGCGGATCGCGTGCTCTCGGTCGCCGCGCTCGACGCGATCCCGAGCTTCCCGGGAGCGTCGATCGACCTCACGCCGACGGCCATCACCGGCATCAACGCGAACAACGGCCCGCTGCCGGTCACCGGCAACGTGCGCGTGCTCATGAGCGGCGGCGCGATCTCGCTCGGCTGCAGCGCGGCGGACTACGCCGCCGTCCTGCCCGGGGAGATCGTCGTGACCGCCCGCGGGACGTGCGCACGCGTCGACCGGGCCACGCTCGGCCAGGCGGCCGGCGCAGGCGCGGTCATCATGGTCAACAATGGTGCCGGCCTGCCGCCCTTCGAGGGCACGATCCCCGGCGTGACGATCCCCTTCATCGGGGTCCTCCAGGCGGACGGGCCCAAGCTCGTCGCCGCGAACAGCACCAGCCACACGATCAGCTCGGTGGCGCTCGCCAACCCGACGTACCAGCAGGCCGCCTCGTTCAGCTCGGGCGGCCCGCGCGACTACGACAACGCGGTCAAGCCGGACGTCACGGCGCCCGGCGTGAGCGTCGTCTCGACCGGCATCGGCACCGGAACGGGCGGCGCGACGATGTCCGGCACGTCCATGGCCGCTCCGGCCACGACGGGCGTTGCCGCCCTCGTCACGCAGGCGCATCCGACGTGGACGCCGGAGCAGATCAAGGCCGCGATCGAGAACACGGCGAATCCTTCCGGGGGAGCCGGCGGCATCGCCCCCTACAACCTGCGGGTCGCCGGATCTGGCGTCGTCCGAGCCCGGCGGGCCGTCGACTCGGTCGGCCTCGCGACCACGGGCGGCGGCACGGCGAGCCTGTCCTACGGGTACGACCCGGCGGACGGGTCGGTGAGCGAGACGCTGCCGATCACCCTGTGGAACACGAGCGCGTCGGCGATCACGTACAACCTCGCCGCCGATTCCGCGTTCGTCACGGTCAACCCGTCGCCGGTCTCCGTCCCGGCGCACGGAAGCCGCATCGTCAACGCGAAGCTCAAGATCTCTAACGGGACGATGAGCGGGCTGACCCCAGCCGGCAACGTCGCCACGCAGTCGGTCCTCACGATCCGCGGCGCGGTCACGGCCACGCCGACCGTCGGCGGCGCGGGCCGGTACCCGCTCCGCATCCCGTTCCTCGTCTCTCCGCGCGGCCTGTCGGACCTGGCCGCCGGCTCGAAGTCGAGCTACACGCTCGCGAGCGGCGTGGCCTCGGCCACGGTGCGGCTGAGCAACTCGGGCATCCATGCCGGCGACGCCGACGTGTACGCCTGGGGCCTCTCCGACTCGAACAACGGCCTCCAGCGCAACGACATCCGCGCAGTCGGCGTCCAGTCGTTCCCCGTCGGTGGCGGTGATGCGATCCTCGTGTTCGCGGTCAACACCTGGGGACGCTGGGGCAACGCCTCGGACAACGAGTTCGACATCGGCATCGATACGAACCACGACGGCCACCCCGACTACTTCGTCATCGGCGTCGATGGAGGAGCGGTCCTCAACGCGGCGTTCGACGGCCGGATGCTGTCGTTCACCGCCGATAGCCACGGCAACATCATCGACGCCTTCCTCGTCAATGCCCCGGCCAACGGCTCGACCCTCGAGCTGCCGACCTTTGCGAGCGACCTCGGCCTCGGCACCGGACACTCGTCGTTCGACTACACGGCGGCGGGCTTCTCGATCTTCGGAGGTCCGTTCGACGTCGCGTCGGGCGTGGGTCACTTCGACGCACTTCACTCGGCCCTCTCGCAGGGCGACTTCGTGTCGCTCGGTCGGGGCGGAACGGCATCGCTCGGCGTCTCGGTCAACGAGGCGGGCTTCGCG
>VBHW01000019.1:0-802 GCA_005881055.1 Chloroflexota bacterium | reverse complement strand
CCGGCCGATCATCCGGTCCTGCCCGATCTCGACCGTGCGGTGGCGGACGCCCTCGATCGCCCGGCCGCCGGCCCGGGACTCGCCGAGCTCGCCGGCAGGGCGGTCGAGTCGGCCGCCGCTGACTGGCGCCGGCCGCGCGTCGTCATCGCCGTCACCGACGCGACGCGGGAGTGTCCCGACGACCGCCTCGTGCCGCCGATGCTCGATCGGTTGCGGGCCGGCGGCGTCGAGGACGCCGACGTCACGATCGTCGTCGCGACCGGCCTCCATCGCGCATCGACCGCGGCCGAGAAGGCGGCGATGCTCGGCCGGGAGGTCGTCGATCGGGTCGGAGTCGTCGACCATGACGCCCAGGACGCGCGCCGGCTCGTCGACCTCGGCCACACGTCGGGCGGGGTGCCGATCGTGGCGAGCCGACTTGCGACCGAAGCTGACCTCCTGCTCGCGACCGGGATCGTCGAGCCGCACCAGTACGCGGGCTACTCGGGCGGACCCAAGACGGTCGCGATCGGCTGCGCAGGCGAGCCGACGATCACGGCAACCCACGGAATGCGTTTCCTCGAGGATCCGGGAGTGCGGCTCGCGAAGGNNNTGCGTGTCGCGTTCGTGCTCAACCTCGTCCCGGATGCCGACGGCCGCCCGATCGCGGTCGCCGGCGGTCAGCCCGCGGCGGTCCACGAGCGGCTCGCGGCCGTGGCCGCGGCGATCGCGACCGTGCCCGCCGTCCTGCCGGTCGACGTCGCGGTGGCCGGGGTCGGCGCGCCGAAGGACGCGAACCTCTACCAGGCGTCACGGGCGGTCT
>VBHW01000018.1 GCA_005881055.1 Chloroflexota bacterium | reverse complement strand
CATCGCACCCGGTAGGCGTCGACCGCATCCCAGTCGAGGCGGATCCCGAGTCCCGGCCCGGCGGGCAGGGCGAGCCTGCCGTCCGCGACCACCGGCCCCTCGATCAGGAGGTCCGACTCGAGCAGACCCGCCGTCGCGAGGCCGTGGGCCGCCCCGACGTCCGGAACCGACGCGGCGACGTGCAGGGCCGCGGCGAGCCCCACGCCGGTCTCGAAGAGCGTCGAGATCGTCACCCCGATCCCGAGGTCGGACGCGAGCTCGACGATGCGGCGGGCCTGGCGGGGGCCGCCAACCCGCGACGGCTTCACGACGAGGGCGTCGACGGCCCCCGCCAGGAGCAGCTCCGCGGCACCCTCGGGATCCGTGACGGCCTCGTCCGCGGCGACCGGCACGCCGCCGGTCCGCCTCACCCGCGCGAGCGCGGCAGCCCCGAGGCTCGGCGGGATCGGCTGCTCGACGTACTCGAGGTCGAGCGGGCGGAGGTCGCGCATCGTCTCGATCGCGAGTCGCTCGGGCCACGTTCCGTTGGCGTCGACGCGGAGCCGCACCGCGGGACCGACCTTCGCGCGGACGGCGGAGGCACGCTCGACGACGTCGCCGTCGGCCTTGATCTTCAGGCAGCCGAACCCAGCGCGGACGAGGCGGTCGGCGGCCCTTGCCGCGGTGCTCGGCCGCTCGGCGCCCACGAGGCCGTTCAGCAGCACGCTCCCTGACGGTCGATTCGTCAGCCGGTCGCACAGGCGTGCGCCGGAGAGGCGCGAGGTGAGGTCCATCACCGCGGTCTCGGCGCCCGCGCGGGCGGCCCGCCCGAGCGTCCAGCCGTTCTCGATCGCGGTGAGCGCCCGTCCCACCGACTCGGCCGTATCGAGCTCGACGCCGACGAGGAGCTCGAGGAGACCCGGGGGGATCGGGACCGGGAGTCCGCCCGGCCCCTCGAGCGCGATCTCGCCGAGTCCCTCCTCGACACCGACGAGGATTCGGAGGAGAGCGAGCCGCCTCGAACGCCACGTCCGTCCGGCGGTCTCGAAGGGCGTGCGGAACGGCACCTCCAGCTCGTCGACCCGGACGGCCTCGATGCGCATGAGACCCTCGATCGCTCCGGCTCGTCCGCGGCTCAGGCAGCCCGGCCGCCGAGCCCGAGCCCGACGGCGAGGAGGGCCGCGAAGACGAGCGACAGCCGGGCCGTCCCGCGCAGCACCGGGTTGAGCCGTCGCGGATCGCCGCCCTCGCCGCCCTCGCCGACCGCGCGGACCGTGCGAACGAGCTGCGCGACGAGCGGGACGCTCAGGAGTGGCAGAAGGACGACCGGACCGACGCCTCCGACCGCCGCGAGGCCCACGGGCACGACGTACGCGACCGCGAGGAGGCCGACGTACTCGGCGATCGTGGCGCGCGGCCCGAGGAGCACGGCGAGGGTCCGCTTGCCCGCCCGGCGGTCGGGCTCGATGTCGCGGAGGTTGTTCACGACGAGGATCGCCGTGACGAGGGCGCCCATCGCGACCGCCGTCGCGAACGCGATCGGCGGCCACCGGCCGAGCTGGAGGTAGGCCGTGCCGCCCACCGCGACGAGTCCGAAGAACACGAACACGAAGACCTCGCCCAGGCCGTGGTAGCCGTACGGCCACGGGCCGCCGGTGTAGGCGATCGCGCTGAGGACCGCCACGACCCCGAGGACGAGGATGACGAGCCCGCCGATCGCGACGAGGCCGATGCCGACGAGGCCTGCCAGCGCCAGGACCACGGCGATGCCGATCGCGACCTCGCGCTCCGTCAGGAGCCCGCCGGCGACGGCACGTGGCGGGCCGAGGCGGTCGGCGGCGTCGGCCCCGGAGCGGAAGTCGAACAGGTCGTTCGCGAGGTTCGCCGCCACCTGCAGGAGGAGCGCGACCGCGAGACAGCCCGCTGCCGGGAGGGGGCGGAGGCCGACCTCGGGCCATGCCACGCCGAGGCCGACGAGCACGGGTCCGATCGCTGCCGGCAGCGTGGCCGGCCGGATGGCGATGACCCACGCCCGGACGCGCGTCGGCCGACCCGTCACGGCCGTCACGGTCGTCGCGGGAACCGGCGGAAGTCCGGCTTGCGCTTCTCGAGGAAGGCCCGGCTGCCCTCCTGGGCCTCGTCGGTCTCGTAGAAGAGCATCGTCGCGTCCCCTGCGAGCTCCTGGAGGCCGGCCAGGCCGTCCGTGTCCGCGTTGAACGCCCGCTTCAGCAGGCGGATCGCCGTCGGGCTCTTCTCGAGGATCTCGTCGGCCCAGCGCACCCCTTCGGCCTCCAGCTCGGCGAGTGGCACGACCGCGTTGACGAGGCCCATCGCGAGGGCATCCCGAGCGTCGTACTGGCGGCAGAGGTACCAGATCTCGCGCGCCCGCTTCTGCCCGACGGTCCGGGCGAGGAGCCCGACGCCGAAGCCTCCGTCGAAGCTGCCCACCTTCGGGCCCGTCTGGCCGAAGATCGCGTTCTCGGACGCGATCGAGAGGTCGCACACGACGTGGAGGACGTGCCCGCCGCCGATCGCGTAGCCGTTGACGAGCGCGATCACCGGGATCGGCAGCGAGCGGATGAGCCGCTGCAGGTCGAGGACGTTGAGGCGGGCGACGCCGTCCGACCCGACGTAGCCGCCGCGAGCCTTCACGCGCTGGTCGCCGCCCGAGCAGAACGCCTCGTCGCCGGCACCGGTGAGGAGGGCGACGCCGATCGATGGGTCGTCGCGGACGTCCCGGAACGCCTCGATGAGCTCGGTCACGGTCTCCGGCCGGAAAGCGTTGCGGACCTCCGGTCGCGCGATCGTGATGCGCGCGATCCCGGTGCCGGAATGGTCGTAGCGGATGTCGGTGAACTCGCGGACCGGGGTCCAGGCGATCGCCATCACGGCTCCTTCATGTCTGCGCCGCGTCTGTGCGGCTCCGAGCCGGCGCCGGCCGCACCGGCGTCGAGGAAGGCGCTCACGAGCCGGCGGAACGCCGCCGGACGCTCGAGGTGGGGGGCGTGGCCGGATCCCTCGACGATCGCGAAACGGGCATCGGGCAGGGCAACCGCGACGGCCTCGGCGCGCCGGCGCCCGGTCGCGTCGAGGGCACCGGCGATGACGAGTGCCGGTGCGTGGACCACCCCGAGCTCGCCGCCGACGGGATGCGCGATCCCCTGCCCCGCGCCGCGGAGGCTGGCCGCGAGGCCCTCGACACGGTTGGCGAGTCGCTCCGCCCGCAGGCGCCGACGAGCCGCCGGCGACAACGCCGCCTGGCTGGTGAAGATCGGCTGCGCCTCCCAGTGATCGACGAATGCCGGAATGCCCTCGCGCTCGATCGTGGCCGCGAGGGCGTCGTCCCGGGCCCGTCGCGCGGCCCGTTCACCCGCGTCGGCGATCCCGGCCGACGGGCTCTCGAGGACGAGGCGACGGACGGCGGCCGGGTGGTCGAGCGCCAGCCGGAGCGCGATCCGGGCACCCATCGAGTAGCCGAGCACGTCCGCCGGGATCGCATCGAGACGGGCGAGCAGCGCCGCGAGATCGTCCGCCTGGCACTCGACGGCGTGGCGGGCTGGGTCCGTCGGAGCGTCGGAGCGCCCGTGCCCGAGGAGGTCGACGACGATCGTGCGATGCCGCCGCCGGAACGCCGCCAGGTGCGGCGCCCATGAGGCGCCACGCCCCGTGAATCCGTGGAGGAGCAGAAGCGGCGGGCCGGTTCCCGCCGCCCGCGCCTCGAGGCGGACGCCGTTCACGGCCAGCCGCGTCATCGCGCCACCGCCTTCCCCGTGATCGCCGCCGGGCGCCTTCGGGGCCGCCCCGTTCCCGTAGTGTCGCGGGTCGCCGCGAGCGACGCCTCGACCGCGGCACGGACTGCCGCCATGCATGCCCGGTGGAGCTCGACGTTCCGGCGCCGGTCCGTGCGGACCTCGAGAACTCGAACGCCGGGTCGGCCGACCGAGGCGGCCACCGCCGCGCCGATCGCCCCGGGCTCGACGGGCCGCCCGGCTCCGAGGAGGACGTGCTCGCCGCCGAGAGCGCCGACGATCGGTGCGACGTCGACGCCGTGCGGCGTCCCGAACAACGCCTCGTAGTGCTCGGGCAGCCCGACCTCGGGACGGTCGGTCTCGGCCTGGGGAAGGAACGAGAAGATGCCGCCGCCGTCGTTGTTCACGAGGACGACCGTCGCGGACAGCCCGTGGAGCCGGGCGGCGACGAGCGCGTTGAGGTCGTGGAGGAACGACAGGTCCCCGACCACGAGGACGACGGGCCCGAGACCGGCCGCCGCGACCCCCAGGGCCGTGGACACGACGCCGTCGATCCCGTTCGCGCCGCGGTTGCCGAGGCAGCGCAGGGGCTTCCCGCCGGCAGGCAGGTAGGCGTCGAGGTCGCGGATCGGCATGCTGTTGCCGGCGAAGAGGAATGCGTCCTCCGGGAGGGCGTCCGGGATCTCGGCGAACGGCGCCCCCTCGAACGGCTCGTCGAGCGCCCCCAGCCAGTCCCGGATCGCGCCGTCGGCCGCCCTGTCGGCGGCCAGCCAGGCCCTCCGCCAGATCTCCCCCATCTCCGTCGCCGCGCTCGGCGGCCCGGCTTCGGCGAGGCGCCCGGCGAGCGCCCCGGCGAGCGTGACCGGCTCCGCGTGGACGATCGTCGCCGGCCGGATCGTCGGCTCGATCCATCCCCCGTCGTCGACGACGAGCTGCGCCGGGGCATCCTCCGCGAGCATCGTCGTGAGGGCCTTCGACGTCGGCGTGCCGCCGAACCGGATGACGAGGTCGGGCGAATGGGCCTCGCGGAAGGCCGCGACGCGAACGAGGGCGTCGTGCCTGGCGACGACGTGCGAACGGTCGTGTGCTCCCCGCCGGACGTTCGCGAGGCCGTCGGCGAGGATCGGGAACCCGCTCGCGGACGCAAGGCGTGCGACGGCCGGGCCGAACCCGGGTCGATCGAGCGGACCGCAGACGATGAGGCCGCGAGACGCTCCGCGGACGCGGTCCGCCAGGCGGTCGAGATCAAGCGCGGTCAGCCTGCGCTCGCCTCCGATGAACCCACCGTCGTCGCCGGCCCCACCTCCGCGATCCGCGGGTGCTCCGCGAGCCGGCAGGAGGCTTCCGCTGGGCACGAGCGGCTCGCGGTACGGCAGGTTGAGATGGACGGGCCCCGCCGGAGCCTCGCCGGCGACGGCGACCGCGCGGCGGACGATGCCCCGGAGGTGTCGCTCGAGGACATCCCCGGACGGCGATCCCGTCTCGGGGGTCGGCGCCTCCGCGTACCACTTGACCTGGCGGCCGTACAGCCGCTCCTGGTCGATCGCCTGAGGCGCCCCTCGGTCCCGCAGCTCCGGCGACCGGTCGGCGGTGAGCACGACGAGCGGCGTCCGACCCTCCCGCGCCTCCACGACCGCGGGCGCGAAGTTCACCGCGGCGGTCCCGGACGTCGCCAGGACGGCCACCGGACGGCGGTTCGCCTTCGCCAGGCCGAGCGCGAAGTAGGCGGCCGCTCGCTCGTCGATGTGGACGAGGACGCGGATCGCCGGCTCGACCGCGAGGGCGAGGGCGACGGGCGTGGACCGCGATCCCGGACAGACGACCGCCTCCCGGACGCCGGACCGGACGAGCTCTTCGACGAGTGCCCGGACCGCGCCTGCAGGAGTCCCGCCGGTCGCGCCCGGACCTGGGGACGCGCTCACGTCGGTCGCCCGATCGCCGAGGCGAGGGCGCGGAGCTTCACGCGCGACTCCTCCCATTCGCGGTCGGGCTCCGAATCGGCCACGATGCCGCAGCCGGCGAACAGGCTGGCCCTGGGTCCGTCGACGACACCGGAGCGGATCGCGACGACGAACTCGCCGTCGGACTCGCCGTCGAGCCAGCCGAGCGGGCCGGCGTACCAGCCCCGGTCGAGATGCTCCTCCTCGGCGAGGAGGGCGAGGGCAAGCTCGCGCGGGGCGCCGCCCACTGCCGGGGTCGGGTGCAGTCGCTCGACGAGGTCGAGGATCCCGGCCTGTTCGCGTGTCCGGCCGGTGATCGGCGTCATGAGGTGCTGGATGTGCCGAAGGCGGACGACGCCGGGTGACGGATCGATATCGAGGCGCACCGCCAGCGGCGCAAGGGTGTCCCGGAGCATCTCGACGACGACCCGATGCTCCTCACGCTCCTTCTCGCTCGCGCTCAGGACGGCCCCGAGGCGGACGTCCTCCGCGTCGTCGGCGCCGCGCCGGATCGACCCGGCCAGCGCCATCGTCCGGAACTCGTGGCCCTCGGACCGGACGAGCCGCTCGGGTGTGGCGCCGAGGAACGTACGTTCCCCGCGGACGACGGCGAAGATCGTCGACTCCGGCTCGCTCGCCTCCAGCCGTCGGAGGACGGCCGGGACGTCGATCGGGCCATCGGCGGCGACGTCGACGCGGCGGGCGAGGACGACCTTGTCGACGCGGCCGCGCCCGACGGCCCCGGCGAGGCGGATCACCGCCGCGTCCCACGCGGCCTCGGCCCCGTCCGAGACCTCGGTCGCCTCGACGAGGTCCGTCGAGGCCTGCGTCAACGGCACGTGGGTGCGCGCACGGTCGACCACCGTGGTCCACGTCGCGTCGAGCTCCGCGATCGCGGCCATCGCGGCCGCCTCGCGGTCCTTCGCTCCACGTGGCGGCAGGGCGACGTTCGCCGTGAGCCAGGCATCCTTGCCGGCCGCGGTCACGAGGAGCCGCGGAAGGACGAGCGATCCGTTCTCGAAGCCCGTCCAGGGCGCGGCCGGATCCGCCGGCAGCGACGTGATCTCTGCCGTCGCGAACGGGAAGCCGCCCAGCAGCACGGGCCCCGTGCCTCGCGCGCGGGCGCCGTCGTCGGCGACATCGGCACCCCGGAGGATCTCCATCCAGGAGCTCGCCGCCGCGCGGAACCGGAGGGAGCCGGTCGCGCGGATCTCGTGCGCGGCGCCTATCCCGACGAGGGCGAACCGATCGGCGGGCGCGAGCCAGAGCCGCGGCTCGAGGCCGAGCGCGAGCGCCGCGGCGAAGACGTCGATC
>VBHW01000404.1:571-3571 GCA_005881055.1 Chloroflexota bacterium | reverse complement strand
CGGTGCAGATCGTGGACTACCTGCGCTCACTGCCATCCCTGTGGGCGGACTCGGGCCCTGACGCACGGCAGGCGATCGTTACGGCAATGTTCGCCCGGCTCGACGTCCTGGGGTTCCAGCGGCTCGATACGAGCTCACGCCGGACGCGATCGACCTCGGACTCCACGCGGCGTAGCCGCCGACTCTCGAGCTCAACCGCCAGATTGTTGAGTTTGGTCGGGGCGAGAGGGATAGCCCCTCCCTAACTCGGCGATCTGTCACGTTCCTGCTCGTCAACCGTACGCCTCCCCCGGAGGCAGCGGAGCAATCGGCGTGAACGCGATCGCGAACGCTACGGTACCGCCCTCTTCGCCCACGGGCGCCCCACGGCCACCGTGGGCCGCGCTCGCTTCGGATCTGGCCACAGACGCCACCGGACGTGGAAGGGCCGCGGGTTGGCGCCCGGGGCCCTCGGAGCGGCGTGACCGAGATGTTCTAGCCCGCCCGCCTGGCGGGTCAGTTCCCGCACGATGAGCGCATCGCGGCAGACCGAAGCCTGATAATCGGAAGTCCCTGGCAGCCCCATTGGAAATGCAGCCTCTATCCGTCTCAACTCGGTCGCGAGTCGCTGGCCGCCTCCACGTTCCGCTCGCCGCCGCGGCCCTGGCGCTGGTCGCCCTGAGCTGCGGAGCTCCGCCGGCCATCGTGGGGCCATCAGCGACCCCGACCGCAACCGCGGCGACAGGGGTCAGCCAGGTCGTCTTCGCGGCCTCCCTGGCCGATAACCAGGAGCTGTACCTCGCGGACCCGGCCACCGGACTGCTCACCCGGCTCACGCACGACCCCGCGCCCGACGCCGTGCCCGTCTGGTCGCCCGACGGGCTGCACGTGGCATTCATCCGGTTCGCGGAGGACGGCTCTTCTCGAATCCACGTCATGAACGCCGACGGCACGGGCGACCGTGTGCTCACCGACCGGGCCGGGGCCATGGAGATCTCGCCGACGTGGTCGCCGGACGGGCGCCAGATCGCGTTCGCCAGCGTCACCGGCAACGGCGGCGCCGCGAGCGACTCGGAGATCTACGCGATCGGCGCCCAGGGCGGCGGTCTGCGCCAGCTGACGCACGATCCGCGCGGCAAGCCCAACGATCCGGTTTGGTCTCCCGACGGCTCCCTCATCGCCTTCGATGCCGGGGACCCGACGCCCGCCCTGTACGTCATCGACCCGGCCGGAGGCGATGCCCGTCGCCTGAGCCCGCCCGACGCGCGGCTCCGCATCGACTGGCCCTTGCTGTGGGCATTCGACGGCTCGGCTCTGGCCTTCGCCGGGAATGGGCCCACCGGCCAGCGCGACGTCTACCTCGTCAATTGGGACGGCAGCGGGCTCGTCGATCTGGCGCCGACATGGTCGCCGGACGGGCGTCGGCTGGCCTTCTGGTCCGACCGCGATGGGCCCGGTGACATCTACCTCATCGGCCGCGAGGGCGGCGCCCCACGGCGCCTGACGACCGGCAGCCGCCTGTCGGAGACCGTCACGCTGGCATGGTCGCCCGACGGCCGCCACCTCATCGCCTGGAGCAGTCCGGGGGGCCAGGCGGCCGACAAGAACTACGTCGTCGACGCCGCATCGGGCGACATCCACCGGCTCACGAACGAGCCGGGCGACGAGTACATGGCGCTCTGGAGGCCACGCGGTTGACGACGGATTAGTTGCGCTGCCTCTGGCCGAGCGGGGCGGGGACGACTCACCTCCGCCCGACGGCATTGCAGGGTTCGCGCCTTGCGTCGTCGTCTTCGGATGTCGACGCTCGGCGGACCGATCCGCCACCCGCAGGCAGGTGGGAACGAGAAGGCAGGAAGACGAATGAAAGCCGTCGCCTACGGGCAGAGAGCCCCTGGTAGTCGTCGAGACTCAGCGCCACGTCCACTACGATTGGCACGTGCCGGACGACCAGATCTCGTGCTGATCGCGACATGAATGCCGTTAAGCGGGCGAGCCGGCAACCGCGGCTGCGACGCGCAGTTAGGCGGCTATCGGAAATCATACCGATCGGTGGCCGGACGCTCCGGCGGCTGGCGCGTGCGGCAGAGCGGACGGCTCTCGACGCAGGCCGACGCCAGGCAGCCGGGTCGCCCGGCCGGATCGACCCACTGCCGCTATCGACCTTTCGGATCGACCCACCTCCACCGCCGATCCGGGGGCCGTTCGCGGAGCCCCCCGACGTCGAGGATCCGGGTGGCATCATTCGGTCGGTCGCCGCGAAGCCGGCGCCCTTGCCGACCTTCGACCTCGTCCTGTTCGAGGCGCTTAACAAGGAGTACGCCGACCATCCGCTCGTCCCCGAACCGACCGGCCGGGACAGCGCGTCGCGCGCCCAACGGGCTCGCCGGCGCCTTGAGGCGGTCCATGAGTCGATCGGCCTGACCGGGCAGCGCGTGCTCGAGTTCGGCTGCGGCGCCGGGTTCGAGATTTGGTACCTCGATCATTGGTTTGGAGCGGACGCGACCGGCGTCGATGTCGTCGAGCGGCGTGCCTGGGCCTCGCTGTCCAGTGAACGAACTAAGTTCGTTCTGGCCGATCTGGCGACCGGAAATCCGTTCCCGGCGGACCACTTCGACCGGATCGTGTCGTTTTCTGTCTTCGAGCATGTCGCCCACCCGTACACGTCCCTCGCCGCTCTCCATCGCTCCCTCAAGCCGGGCGGACTGGCATGGATCAGCGCCAACCTCCATCGCGGACCGCGCGCTTCGCACTTGTACCAGCACGTGACGTTCCCGTACCCACACCTTCTCTTCGCCGACGACGTTTTCCGCGAGTTCTTCAGGCGGCGTGCTCTGCCCGAAACCGGGGCGAGCTGGGTCAATCGGCTGACCTGGGCGGAATACGAAAACCACATCCGACGGCTTGGGTTCCGGATCCGCGCCCTGCGCTTCACGGAAACCGAGCTCGACGAGCGGTTCTACGAGAGGTTCGAGGCGATCCTCGGACGCTACCCGCGCTGGGATCTCACCAGGGACTTCT
>VBHW01000404.1:0-550 GCA_005881055.1 Chloroflexota bacterium | reverse complement strand
GAGAAGCCCGCCAGCTGAGCGCTGTGGCGACCGGTCGATATCGAGAGCGTGCGATCAGCATCGGGCCAATCGTCGTCGCCGATAGTCAACCGACGCCGTCATCGACTGGAGGAACCGTGGCCGTCTACAAGACGATCAAAGTTGGCAAGCCGCTAAAGGTCGAGGACTTCAAGCGCAAACCCGCACCGCGCGGTCGTCAACCGAGCCCGCGAGACGTCGAGCTCGCGAAGCTCGTGAATGAAGTCAGCGTGGGTCCCGCCTCGGACGTCATTCCCTGGCAATACGACGCGAAGGCGGCGACCGCACGCGCGGCGGCCAACAAGGTCATCAAGGCGTCGGGCGCGCCGGTGTACGTCAGCAGCCGGCCCGATCATCCCAAAGTCCTGCTGTTCAGCCGCGTCCCGCTATCGGGACGGCAGGGCAAGAAGAATGCCTGAATCGGCCGGGTCGGGCCGGTCCGGTGGCACTGTCTCATGCGCTGGCCGTGTGTCCCGAGCCGAGGGTGGGAGGCTCGTCTACTGGGGCAGGGGGTTCGGGCCGGTCGCCGTGA
>VBHW01000403.1 GCA_005881055.1 Chloroflexota bacterium | reverse complement strand
ACCGGATCCGACGCGCAGGCGATCCGGACCCGTGCGACGCGCGAGGCGGACGGCTCGTGGCGGCTCGACGGCACGAAGCAGTTCATCACGAACGCGGGCTTCGCCGACCTGTTCACCGTGTACGCGAAGGTCGACGGCGAGGCCTTCAGCGCGTTCCTCGTCGAGCGCGACACCCCGGGGCTGTCGATCGGGCCGGAGGAGCACAAGCTCGGCATCCACGGCGCCTCGACCTGCCCTCTCATCCTCGACGGGGCGCGAGTTCCCGCCGGCAACCTCCTCGGCGAGATCGGCAAGGGTCACCGGATCGCGTTCAACGTCCTCAACGTCGGCCGGTTCAAGCTGGCGGCCGCGGCACTCGGGGCGATGAAGCCGGCGATCGCGACGGCCTACGCGTACGGCCGCGACCGCGTCGCGTTCGGGCGGCCGATCGTCCAGTTCCCGCTCATCGGCGCGAAGCTCGCCGGCATGGCTGCCCAGGCATACGCGGTCGAATCGGTCGTCTACCGCATCGCCGGGCTCATCGACGCGCGCCTCGCGGCCGCGGAGCGCGGCGGCCCGGATGCGGCGAAGGCCGCGCTCGAGGAGCTCGCGGTCGAGTGCTCGATCGCGAAGGTGCTCGCCTCCGAGGCCCTCGACGCCGTCGTCGACGAGCTCGTCCAGATCCACGGCGGCTACGGCTACATCGAAGACTACCCGGCCGCGCGGGCCTACCGCGACAGCCGGATCAACCGGATCTGGGAGGGCACGAACGAGATCAACCGGCTCCTCATCCCGGGCACGCTCCTCAAGCGCGCGCTCGCGGGGCGACTCGACATCCTCGGTCCCGCGCGGCGCGCAGGGGAGGCGCTGCTCGGCGGCCCGACGGACGTGTCGGGGGACGGGGCGGGAGCGCCCGGCCCGCTCGCCGCGGAGCGCGGTCTCGTCGACGGGACGCGCCAGCTGACGCTCCTCCTCGCCGGGGCCGCCGTCCAGCGGTTCGGGATGGACCTCGAGGAGCAGCAGGAGCTCCTCGCGGGCCTCGCCGACCTCTCGATCGCCCTCTTCGCGATGGAGAGCGCGGTCCTGCGTGCCGAACAGGCCGCGAACGAGGCGCCGGATCATTCGTCGGTCCATCTCGACCTCGCCCGGCTCGTCGTCGCGGACGCCGTCGGCCCCGCGGAGCTCATCGCGCGTTCGCTGGCCGCCACGGTCGCGGAGGGCGACGATGCCCGGCTCCTGCAGGCCGGCGCGCGGCGGCTCCTCCGTGGGGAGCCGGTGGATCGGATCGCGCTCGGGCGGCGGGTCGCCGGCCACGTGGCCGCGGCCGCCGGATATCCGGCCTAGCCGGGCGATTGGCGGGGTGAACACACGATGGCGATGACGGAAGCTCCCGCGAGTCCCGCCCGGGTTCCGGCAACACCCGATCGGCCGTGGCTCGCGCACCACGACCCCGGCGTCCCGGCCGAGGTCGACGTGCCGGACATCACGGTCGACGACCTCCTGCGCCGCTCGGCCGAGAAATATCCCGATCGCGATGCGCTCGTCTTCTTCGGTGCCCGGACGACGTTCGCGGAGCTAGACGCCGCGGTCGACCGGTTCGCGAATCACCTACGCGGGCTGGGTCTCGGGCCGGGCGATCGTGTCAGCCTCCACCTGCCGACGAGCCCGGCGTTCGTCATCGCGTTCCTGGGAACGCTCCGCGCGGGCTGCGTCGCGTCGCCGATGAGCCCGCTCCTCGTCGAGCGCGAGCTCGAAGCGCTCCTCGACCAGGTCCGGCCGCGTCTCTCGGTCACCCTCGACCTCCTCGTCCCCCGGCTCACGGCGGTCCGCTCCAGGCTCGACGGCCGCCTCTCCCCCGCGGATGGCCGAAGCGGCCTCATCGTCACGGGCATCCGGGACTCGCTGCCGGTCCCCATCAAGTGGCTGTACCCGCTCAAGGCCCGCCGCGAAGGCCGCTGGCATCCCGTCGCGCACACGCCCGAGACCCCGAATCTCTTCCGGGTGCTCGCGGAAGCACCGACCGGACGGTTCGAGACCGCGGCACATCCCAGCGACCCGGCGGCCCTCCAGCCGACCGGCGGCACGACGGGCGTCGAACGCCGTCCAGATCGCCGCGATGATCCCGACATTCGAGCCCGGCCGGGCGAGCGCGATCCTCTGTGCGCTCCCGTATTTCCACATCTACGGCCTGACGGTCGCGCAGAATTTCGCGCTCCTGCTCGGGATCACGCAGATCCTGCATCCCCGGTTCGAGGTCGACGCGGTGCTCAAGTCGATCCATCGCCACCGGCCGAGCTTCTTCCCGGGTGCCCCGATGTTCTACGCCTCACTCATCGAGCATCCCCACCTCGACCGGTACGACATCCGCTCGATCGAGGCGTGCATCAGCGGGGCCGCGCCGCTGCCGCTCCCCGTCCAGGAGCGCTTCGAGGCGGCGAGCGGCGGTCGCGTGTGCGAGGGCTACGGCCTGACCGAGGCGAGCCCCGTCACCCACGCGAATCCGGTCGCCGGGGAGCGCCGGATCGGGACGAT
>VBHW01000399.1 GCA_005881055.1 Chloroflexota bacterium | reverse complement strand
CTCGGCGCCGGACTGTCGGACAGCTCCTCGGCGATGACGATCAACCGGTTCTGCGCCTCCGGCCTCCAGGCGCTCGCCCTCGCGACGCAGTCGGTCGCGTCGGGCACGACGGACATCGCGATCGCCGGCGGGATGGAGTCGATGAGCTTCGTCCCGATGATCGGCTGGCATTTCGAGCCCGACCCGGGCCTGTCGGGCGCGTGGCCGGGCCTCTTCCTCTCAATGGGCGTCACGGCCGAGGAGGTGAGCGACCGGTTCGGCGTCGATCGCGACGCCCAGGACGCGTGGGCGCTGCGCAGCCACGAGCGTGCCGCGGCGGCCCAGGATGCCGGCCGGTTCCGCGACGAGATCGTCCCGATTCCCGCCCGAACGACGATCGTCGAGGACGGACGGCCACGGGTCGAGGAGGCGGGCTTCGATGCCGACGAGGGCGTCCGCCGGGACACCGATGCGGGCCGGCTCGCCTCGCTCAAGCCGGTCTTCCGGACGGGCGGCACCGTCACCGCCGGCAACAGCTCGCAGACGAGCGACGGCGCGGCGGCGCTCGTCGTCATGGGCGGCGAGCGGGCCACGGCGCTCGGCCTCACCCCGCTCGGGCGGCTGGTGAGCTTCGCGACGGCCGGCGTCGACCCCGAGATCATGGGCATCGGGCCCGTCGAGGCCGTGCCCAAGGCGCTCGCGAAGGCGGGCCTGACCCTCGACGACATCGCGGTCATCGAGCTGAACGAGGCGTTCGCGGCCCAGGTGGTCGCCGTCGTCCGGCGGCTCGGGCTCGACGAGGAACGGACGAACCCGAACGGCGGGGCGATCGCGCTCGGCCATCCCCTCGGCGCGACCGGGAGCAAGCTCAGCGTCCAGATCCTCGCCGAGCTCGCCCGCCGCGAGGCGCGCTACGGGCTCGTGACGATGTGCGTCGGCGGTGGCCAGGGGGCAGCCGGCGTCATCGAGTGGCTCGGCGGCCGGCAGCCGAGCCGTGCCGCCGCGCTGAAGGCCCCGCCGTCGACCTTCGCGTACACGGTGAACAGGTCGGCGAAGCCCGCGTTCGTGATGAACTGCTTCGTGCCGTCGAGCCGCCACGAGCCGTTCGCCTCGCGCGTCGCCCGGGTCCGGATCGCCTGCGCGTCGGATCCGGTCGTCGGCTCGGTGAGCGCGTAGGCGCCGACGGTCGTCCCAGC
>VBHW01000400.1 GCA_005881055.1 Chloroflexota bacterium | reverse complement strand
CCAGTGGGCCGATTCCGCGGCGACCGCCCGGCACCTCGCGGAGGTCGGCTACCGCCCGCCCGCCGACCTTCCGTTCCCGGTCGTCGGACGGCGCGGGATCGCCGCGGCCGAGGCGCTCACGTACAACCAGCTGCTCGCCCGGCAGATAAGCGAGCATGACCGGACGATCGTCCTCGCACTCGCGGCCGTCATGAGCGGCGGCGACGTCGCCGAGGGCACGCGCGTCGCGCCTGCCCACCTGCTCGACCTCGAGCGCGAGGCGTTCCTGCGCCTGCTCG
>VBHW01000015.1 GCA_005881055.1 Chloroflexota bacterium | reverse complement strand
CGATCTCGTCGGGACGACCCACCCGGCCGATCGGATGCGACCGGCCCCACCGCTCGACGAGTGCCTGCTCCCCGGCATCAGTGCCATCGCTGAAGCGGCGGGCCGATGCCCGCAGCATCGGCGTGTCGACCGAGCCCGGGCATACGGCGTTGACCCGGACGCCGTGGACGGCCTCGTCGACGGCCATGGACCGGACGAGCATCTCGAGCGCTCCCTTGCTCGCGGCATACGCCGCAACGTCGGTCTGCGCGACGTGGCCCTGGACCGAGGAGATGACGACGATCGAGCCGTGGCCGCTCTTCCGCAGGTGCGGGAGGGCAGCCTTCGCGGCCAGGAAGACGCCCTTCAGGTTGACCGCCATCACCTCGTCCCAGGTCGCCTCGTCGGTGTCCACGACGTCGCCGTAGCGCTGGATCCCGGCCGAGGTCACCAGGACATCCAGCCGCCCGAACTGCTCCACGGTCGCTTCGACCGCTCGATCGACCGAGGACCGGTCGGTTACGTCAGCGGGGACCGCCAGGGCTCGTCCGCCATCCGCTTCGACGGCCGCCACCGTCTCGTCCACCCGGTCGACCTCGAGCCCGCACACGCCGACCGCTGCGCCGTTCGCGGCGAGCGCCTCGACGATCGCACGGCCGATACCCTGCGACCCGCCGGTCACGAATGCCACCCTTCCGGCCAGCTCGCCGGTCATGCGTCGTCCTCGGCGTCGAGTGCGGCGAGCACGCCCTCGAGGTAGCCCATCGCATGAGCCCGGCCGCGGCTGGCGTAGGCCGCCGAGGCGGTGTCGGCCCAGGTGTCCTCGTCGCCGATCATGGCGGGGACGTGGTCGTCGATGATGAACCCGTCGAAGCCCACCCCACGGAGGCGTCGGAGCACGGCCGGCGGGTCGTAGTTCCCTTCACCAAGGAACGATTCGGTGAACCGCGGCGCGACGCCTTGCACGTCCCGGAAGTGGATGTAGAAGATCTTCGCGGTTGGTCCGAACGCGTCGATGACCCGCTCGATGCTATGCCGCCCGGCCATCTCGGACACGGTCTCGAGGCACAGGTCGAGGCCCCACGCCGGGCTGCCGCCGGACGGCTCCTGGGCTCGCTCCAGTCCTTCCGGACTCGACAGGATGCGGGCGATGCCGCCCAGCCCGGCGACAACCGGCGGGTCGTCGGGGTGGACAGCCAGCCGTACGCCGACCTCCTCTGCCACCGGGAGGACGGCCTCCAGGAAGACCCGGTAGTTGTCCCACATCCGCTCGGCGTCGATCGGCCCGGGGAGCGGGCGGTCCGGGGCGAGCTTGTAGCCGGCCAGCGCGTTGCCCTCGGCCACGCGGTCCGCATCGAAGGCGGTCACCAGGGCCCCACCCCGGCCCCTCGCCCGCAGGTCGGTCCGCCAGACGTACGTGGGCATGAAGTGATGGCCGAGCATCATGATCCCGGCCCGGGCCATGTTGCGGATCGTCGTCCGGTAGTTCTCGAGCTGCTGCTCGCGCCCGGGCTCGCCCAGCAGGACCTTGTCCCAGTGGCGGAAGGGCACGTTCTCGATGCCCTCGACGATCAGGCCGGCGGCCTCGCAGCGCTCGCGAAGGTCGATGAGCTCGCCTAACCGACGCGGTCGATGAGGTCGGATGGCGTGTGGAACTGGATGCTGGCCAGACCGAGCTGCTGGGCGAATGCGGCGATCGTGTCGTCGAACCCCTCGACGTGCCCGAGCGTCAGGCGCAGGGCCACCGGTCGGTCAGCCCGCGAACCGGTGCGCTGGCCGGCCACGGACGCCGGGCCGGCACGCGAACAGCCCGCCGGCGTGTGGCTGGTCCGGCTTGCCCCCGGCAGGGAACTCCTTCTGGGCGGTCGTGATGAACAGCAGGTCGAGGTCCGATCCACCAAACGTGCAGCTGGTCACTTGAGCCGCCGGCACCTCGACCCGCAGCTCGAGATTGCCGTTCGGTGCATAGCGTTCGACGGCCCAGCCGTCCCACAGCGCGACCCACAGGTGGTCCTCGGCGTCGAGCGTCATCCCGTCTGGGCTGCCGGCTCCGGGCCGGAGGGAGACCGCCCTCGTCCGGTCGCCGATCGAGCCGGTCGACGGCTCGAACGAGAAGCGGTCGACCTGTCGAGTCGGCGTGTCGATGAAGTACATAGTCGCCCCGTCGACGGTCCAGTCGAGCCCGTTCGAGATCGTGACATCGGCCAGCATCGGGCGCACCGCGAGGTCGGCGTCGAGCCGGTAGAGCGTGCCCAGTCCCGGGCGGTGGTCGATGTCCGTCGTGCCCGCCCAGAACCTGCCCTGCGGATCGACCTTGCCATCGTTCATCCGGGAGCCGGGGCGGTCGGCCTCGACGTCGGCCACCCGCTCGATGCGGCCGCTCGCCGGGTCGACCGCGACGAATCCGTCGCCGACGGCGGCGACGAGCCCACCGCGCTGCCGCAGCCCGAGCGCTCCGACCATCTGGCCGATGGGGATCACATCATCCTGCCCGGTCACCGGATCGGTCCGATGGATCGACTCGCCCAGGATGTCGACCCACCAGACGCACTGCTCACGGTCGTCCCAGACGGGGCCTTCGCCCAACGTCGTCCGTGCGTCGGCCACCAGCTCGGCCGCGATCCGCGGCACGTCGGCCGGCAACACGCTCATCGATCGGTCAGTCCTCCACCTCATCCGCGTAGGGCATGGTGACACGGCCGACGGTCAATAGTGCCGGCGGCGAGGCGAACGCTCGAGTCCGCTGGTGTCGGGTCCTAGAATTCGATCAGGCACGGATATCGAAATGCCAGGGAGGAGGAACTCGTGGCCGAGCGACCGCCCAGTGGAGGACCGCCCGAGGGATGGGAGGTGATCGACGCCGACGGGAAGGGCACAGGGCGCGACGCTTACGGCAACCCGGTCGCGCCAACCCCGCCCCCCGAGCCCGGGCCCATGCCGGAGCCACCCGAAGGTTGGGAGGTGATTGACGCCGACGGGAAGGGCACAGGGCGCGACGCCTACGGGAATCCGGTGCCGCCAACCCCGAAGTAGGGCGGGTCACCGGCTCATCGCGAACATGCCTCAAATATCAGCCAGGTGACTGCGTGGTCGGCGCACGCGCCCGGATCCCGTAGCGAATCTGGGCATCCGTGCGTGGGCTCGAGGGTCGTATCCCCGACTGATGCCCCGCTGGGCATCACTGTCGGACCGCGCAGCACCTCCAGTGCTAAACGATACGAAATGGACCATCTCTGACGATCCGGTGCCACCACGGACGATCTCGGTGCCTGCCTCATCGGCCGTGGCCGACCTCCTCGGGCTCCTGGTACCACGGGACCCGGTCGCCGACGCGAGCGCGCAGCCTCCAGCGGGTGGACTTCGGTGCGCCGTCGATCGCGGCCTGGAGCCGATCGAGCTGGGCGAGCGGGTCCTCCCGGAGCGGCCGCCCGGTGTCGAGGTCGCCGGCCGCCAGCTCGGTCGACCCGAACTCGCGCAGCTTGTCGAGGTTGCCGGTGATCGTCCGCCACCAGCCCCAGTCGGCCCCGGCGAGCCCGGCAACGCGGCTCGTGCTGATCGTTGCTGCCCCGTCCCTCACGTCGGGCGCGCCATCGCCATCCGCGAGCGGGTGCTCGGCGAGGAGGATCAGAGCGTCCAGGACGTCCTTGCGCGTGATCTTGACGACCTGGAGCTTGGACAGGAGGAGCTCCGCGAGCGGCAGCGTCGGGCTGGCGGCCGCCAGCCGGTCGCGGAACTCGAACGTGTGGCACATCTCGAGCCGGTCGACGAGGACGTCGACGGGCCGCCCGTGGGCCTCGTCCACGAAGTAGAGCTGCTTGTGGCCGTACAGCGCGTTGTACTGGCGGTCGGGCGTGTAGCCCTCCTCGGCCAGCAACTCGGCGACGCCCTTCCGGTCCGCGCCACGCGTGGCGAGGTCGATGTCCCTGCCGTCCCGGCTCACCCGCGCGGTCCAGGAGGGCGCCTGGGCGTGGAATGCAAGGCCGCCCATGAGCCGGATGAGAAGGCTCCGGGCGGAGGCGAGGTCGACGATCCGGAGCGCCTCGGCGAGCGGGTCGTCGAGCGTTCGGACCGAGGCCCCGGATCCCGGCGCGCTCGTCGTCATCGCCCACGCTCCGTCACTGGATTCGTTCGAGATTCGGCGCCGCATTGACGTTCCGGCGCGAGTGGCCGTCAGTATACTGGCGACGCCTTCGAGATCCGGAGACTCGCCCGCGGCCGCATGGAGGCGGCGCGGCGACGTCCCGCGACCGTGACGCGGCGCCTGGGCACCCGGCTGCGGTCGCGCGATGAGAGGAGGGCACGCGTCGATGGCCGCCACGGCTGGGGGTCGGGCGCTCTTCACTCGGCAATCGTCTGGCCTCGTGCGCGAGGTCAGCGTCCTCAATGCGCTGTTCTTCAACACCTGCGCGTTCATCGGAGTGGGGGTCGGCTGGTACCCGACGTTCTACTCACTGGCCTTCGTGCCGATCGGGGTCACGGCGGGCTTCACGACGTACGGCATCGCGGCGATCCTCATCGGCCTCGCCTGCATCCTCCTCGCGCTGATCTTCGCGTCGCTGACGACCGTGATGCCGCGGTCTGGGGGCGACTACGTCTTCACGAGCCGGATCGTGCCCACGGTCGGTCCGTTCCTCGGGTGGCTCGAGAGCTGGACGCTCGCGTTCGCCTCGATCGCGATCATCGCCTTCGAGGTCCCGGTCTTCGTGCGCAACCTCCAGATCACGGGGCGGATCATCGGGTTCGGGACCGGCAGCAGCTTCTTCACCGGCGCCAACTCCTGGTTCACGGACGAGACCGGCCTGATCACCGGCGTCCCGGGCTTCATCGCGGCGGTGCTCGTCCTCGCGCTCATCGCCCTCGTCGCGTTCCAGCCGACGCGTCGCTTCCACCGAATCGTCACGACCCTCGCCGCGCTCGGGCTCGTCGGGATGGTCCTCATGTTCGTCGTCGGGATGATCGCGATCACCCCGGAGAACTTCGCCGCGAACCTGCCCACGTACGCGAATGGCTTGACCGTCGACCAGCTCGTCAAGGCGGGCCAGGACAACGCGGTCCTCGGCCCGGTGAGCCTCAACCCGTCGACGTTCTCGTTCGTGGCCGGCATCGTCCTCCTGAACTACATCGGCTTCCAGTACTCGGCGTACATCTCGGGCGAGATCCGCGGCAACGTGCGCCGGGGCATCCTCTACGCGCTCATCGGGGCGCTAATCGTCGCGGTGTTCATGAACTCCGTGTACACCGACTTCCTCAGCGCGCGGCTCGGCGTGGACGGGCAGATCGGCTGGGGCGTCCTGTACTGGCTCGGCTCACCCGACTTGCCGCTCGGCCAGCCGAACTCATTGCCGCTCACCGCGACGATCGCGGCGCCCGGCCTGTGGCCGATCTGGACACTCGTCAGCCTTTCTGTGACGCTGTTCCCGTTCCTCCTGTGTCCGGTCTACGTGAACTTCCTCAGCCGGGTCCAGCTCGCGTGGAGCCTCGACCGCCAGGTGCCGGAGTGGTTCGGCGCCGTGTCCGAGCGGCTGCGGGCCCCGGCGAACGCGATCCTCGCGGCGATCGTCGCGGCGGGCGTGTTCGCGCTGCTCCAGAACTTCCCTATCCTGCGTGCGATCGGCCTGGGCTTCCTCGCTCCGGCGGACGGCAAGCTCAACCTCGTCGCAACGCTCTGGTTCAGCATCCTCGCGGCCGGCCTCACATGGATCATGCCGGGCGTGAACGCGCTGCTCGTCCGCTTCACGCGGCCGGACCTCGCCCGGGACGCGCCCTTCGGGCCTTCGCTGCCGATCCTCGGCGTCCTGTGGCTCATCGTGACGGTCGTCCTGTACTGGTACGCCGGCCTCAACCCGATCATCAACTTCGTCGGCCGGGCGGAGACCGAGAGCCAGCTTGACTACCTGAACCGGACAGGCGTGACGTTCACGCTCCTCATCTTCGCGGCCGGAATCGTCATCTACGTTCTGCAGCTGGTGCGCAACCGCGCGCGGGGCATCGACACCGCGCTGATGTACCGCCAGCTGCCGCCGGATTGAGGACTCGCCCACGCGAGGCTGACTGAATGACGGGAGCCGGCGGAGGTGGCGGAGTCGGCGGACCGGCCGACCTCGTGATGACCGGCGGCTCCGTCATGACGATGGACGCCGCCCGGCGGACGACGGCCGCGCTCGCCCTGCGGGCAGGACGGATCGTGGCGGTCGGCGCCGATGCCGACGTCGAGCCGCTCATCGGCCCGGCGACGCGGCGGATCGCGCTCGAGGGCCGCACCGTCCTGCCCGGGTTCCAGGACGCGCACGTCCACCCCGGGATCGCCGGCCTCGCCCTCCTGCGCTGCCCGCTCCACGACCTGCCACGCCGTCTCGACGAGTACACGGCCGCGATCGAGCGCTACGCGGAGGCCAACCCGGACCGGCCGTGGATCCTGGGCGACGGCTGGTACATGGAGGCGTTCCCGGGCGGGACGCCACACCGGGCCGACCTCGACCGCGTCGTGTCCGACCGGCCTGCATACATCGTCAACCGCGACATGCATGGCGCCTGGGTGAACAGCCGGGCGCTCGCCATCGCAGGGATCGCCCGCGACACCCCGGACCCGCCCGATGGGCGTATCGAGCGGGACGCGGACGGCGAGCCAACAGGTACCCTCCACGAGGGCGCCCGCGACCTCGTCGGCCGTCTCGTCCCGCTGCCGAGCGTCGACGATCGAGCGGACGGCCTCGAGCTCGCCCAGGCGTATCTCCATCGCCTCGGCATCACGGCATGGCAGGACGCGTGGGTCACGCCCGAGGACCTCGACGCATACCGGCGGCTCGACGCGCGTGGTGGCCTCACCGCCCGGGTCGTCGCGGCACTCTGGTGGGAGCGCCACCGCGGCGACGACCAGGTTGACGAGATGATCGAGCGCCGGCGCAGCGTCGGCCAGCACAATGGGGCGCGGCGGCTTCGCGCGACGACCGTGAAGATCATGCAGGACGGAGTCGCCGAGAACTACACCGCGGCGATGATCGAGCCGTACCTCGACGCGGACGGTCGGCCGACGGGCAATCGCGGCCTGAGCCAGGTCGATCCGGCCGCCCTCAAGCGGCACGTCGCGCGCCTCGACGCCGCCGGCTTCCAGGTCCACTTCCACGCCCTGGGCGACCGCGCGGTCCGCGAGTCGCTCGACGCGATCGAGGCGGCCCGGCGCGCGAACGGCCCGTCCGACACCCGCCACCATCTCGCCCATCTCCAGATCGTCGATCCGGCCGACGCGCCCCGGTTCAAGGCGCTCGACGCGACCGCGAACATCCAGCCGTTCTGGGCCTGCAACGACGCGCAGATGACCGAGCTCACGCTGCCCTTCCTCAGGCCCGAGCGCGCCGCCCTCCAGTACCCGTTCCGCTCGCTCCAGCGCGCCGGCGCGCGCCTCGCCGGAGGCAGCGACTGGACGGTCAGCACGCCGAACGTGCTCCAGGAGGTCGAGGTCGCCGTCAACCGGATCTCGCCGGAAGACCGCTCCGCGCCGCCGTTCCTGCCCGGGGAGGCGATCGGGCTGGTCGATGCCCTGGCTGCCTTCACGATCGGCAGCGCGTACGTGAACCATCTCGACGACGTCACCTCTTCCATCGAGCCGGGCAAGCTCGCGGACCTCGTCGTCCTCGACCGGGACGTGCTCGCCGCGGATCCGCGCCGGATCGGCGACACGCGCGTGATGTTGACGTTCATCGAGGGCGAGGTGGTCCATGAGGCGGCCGACGCCGGCGTCGGCCTGGCGTCGTAGCCCGTGGCGAAGCCCTTCCGGCTGTACGTCTGCTCCGATCTCCACGCAAGCGAGCGCGCGTGGCGGAAGCTGCTCAACGCGACGCGGACGAACGTGTACGGCGTGGACGCGGTGCTCATCGCCGGCGACCTCACCGGCAAGGCGCTCGTGCCGGTCGTCCGGCAGGCGGACGGCCGCTGGAGGGCCTCGCTGCTCGGCACGACGCGCATCGCGCGCACGGACGAGGAGCTCGCCGAGCTCGAGCGCTCGATCGCCGACGTCGGCTACTACGCGGTCCGCGTCAGCCCGCAGGAACGGGCGAGCCTCGAGAGCGACCCCGCGCTCGTCAAGCGGATCTTCACGGAGCAGATCACGCGGCGGGTGCGCGAATGGATGGACCTCGCGGCCGATCGCCTCGACGGCTCGGGCGTGCCCATGCTCCTCATGCCCGGCAACGACGACGAGTTCGAGATCGACCCGATCCTCGCCGAGAGCCGTTACGCGCAGAACGTCAACGAACAGGTCGTCGAGCTCAGCCCGTGGCACCAGCTCGTGAGCCTCGGCTGGTCATCGCCGACGCCGTGGTCCACGCCGCGCGAGATGCCCGAGGAGGCGTTCCTCGATCGGCTGTCAGGCCTGCTCGCCGGCGTCCGGGACACGCGCCGGACGGTCATGATGACCCACGTCCCGCCGTACGACTCGGGGCTCGACACCGCCCCGCTCCTCTCCCCGAGCCTCCAGCCGACGGTCTCGGCCGGAGACGTCCTGCGCGGGCCGGTGGGCTCGACTGGCGTCAGGAAGGCGATCGAGGCGTTCAAGCCGGTCCTCGGGGTCCACGGCCACATCCACGAGTCGGGCGGCGAACGACGGATCGGCTCGACGCTGTGCGTGAACGCCGGGTCGGAGGCCAACCACGGCGTCCTCCGCGGCTACCTCATCGACCTCACCGAGAATGGCGTGGAACGAACGCTCCGCGTCGAAGGCTGACCGGAACGAGGCATCGCGCCCCGGGGGGTCACGGCTGGCCGGCGTGTTCCTCCGGCGGCTGTGCGGGCTGGCCCGCCCCCTCGCCCTGCGCCGACTGACCGGTCGCAGCCGGCTGGTCCGCGTGCTGGATCTTCGCTTCGTCCGTCGCGATCCGCTGAGCCGCGGTGGCCTGCTCCTGAATGAGACGAGCCTGTGCCTCGTTCTCCTGGTATGTCTTGTAGAGGTCCTGCGCCTCAACCTCGAGGCGCTGCTGGGCCTTGTCGGCGGCGTTGGCGTCGGCGCGCGAGTCGGCCGCGAGCGCGTCGGCGGCCTCGGCCTTGCGCCGGTCGAAAGCGGCCTGAGATGCGTACTCGTCGTGGCGGGAGGCCTCTTTCTCGGCCTTCGCCTCGAGCTCGGCCGCCTCGGCACGCAGCTTCGCCGCGCCGTCGGTGAGGTCCTTCGCCTTCTCCAGTTCGTAGTCGCGCTTGGCAGCCTCCCCGCGCGCCTCGGCCTGGGTGTCCTCGGCCGCTGCGTAGTTGTGCTGCGCGACCTTCATCGCGTTGTCGGCGCGGAACTGGGCCAGCCA
>VBHW01000402.1:309-1379 GCA_005881055.1 Chloroflexota bacterium | reverse complement strand
GCGATACAGGAGGTAGGCGTAGGCGCGCCGCGACGAGCGGCCGACGCGGCCGCGGAGCTGGTACAGCTGGGCGAGCCCGAGCGTGTCCGCGCGGTCGATCACGATCGTGTTCGCATTCGGGATGTCGAGGCCGGACTCGATGATCGTCGTGCACACGAGGACGTCCGCCTCGCCCGACGCGAACGTGAGCATGACCTTCTCGAGCAGCCCCTCCGGCATCTGGCCGTGGCCGACGACGATCCGGACGCCCGGCAGCATCTCGCGCAGCTGCTGCGCCTGCGCCTCGATCGTCTCGACGCGGTTGTGCACGTAGAACACTTGGCCGCCGCGGTCGAGCTCGCGCAGGATCGCGTCACGGACGAGGCCGGCGGACGCTTCGGCGACGCGCGTCTGGATCGGCAGCCGGTCCTCCGGCGGCGTCTCGATCGCCGAGAGGTCGCGAATCCCGGCGAGCGCGAGGTTGAGCGTCCGCGGGATTGGCGTGGCCGAGAGCGTGAGGACGTCGACCTCGCGGCGCATCTGCTTGAGGCGCTCCTTTGCGGCGACCCCGAAGCGCTGCTCCTCGTCGACGACGACGAGGCCGAGATCGCGGAAGCCGACGTCCTTGCTCAGGAGCCGGTGCGTGCCGATCACCAAGTCGACGCTCCCGTCCGCGAGGCCGGCCACGGTCGTCTCCTGCTCGGCGGGCGGGACGAAGCGCGAGAGCAGTCGCGTCTCGATCGGGAAGGCCCCGAAGCGCTGGCCGAACGTCTGGAAGTGCTGGGCGGCAAGCACGGTCGTGGGCACGAGCACGACGACCTGCTTGCCGTCCTGGATCGCCTTGAAGGCGGCGCGGAGCGCCACCTCCGTCTTGCCGTAGCCGACGTCGCCGACGACGAGGCGGTCCATCGGCCGGACGGTCTCCATGTCGACCTTGACCTCGGCCGTCGCGCGCAGTTGGTCGACCGTCTCCTCGTACGGGAAACTCGCCTCCATCTCGCCCTGCCAGGGCCCGTCCGGGGAGAAGGCATGGCCGCGGGCGTCGGCCCGGGCCGCGTACAGGGCGAGGAGCTCCTCCGCGAGGTCGGTGA
>VBHW01000402.1:0-245 GCA_005881055.1 Chloroflexota bacterium | reverse complement strand
TGTTCGACCGGGACGAAGATCCGGTCGCCGCCCGCGAAGCTCAGCTCGAGGTAGTCGCGCTCGTCGCCGGCACCCGCGCTGCGCCGGAGCATCTGCTCGTAGCGCGCGACGCCATGGTCGATATGGACGACGAGGTCGCCGGGCGTGAGGCGTTCGAGGATGTCGCGCGGGACGACGCGCCGAAGGGCCTTCGGCCGGCGGACACGGACCGTGCCGAAGAGCTCCCTATCCGTGACGAGCATGAG
>VBHW01000401.1 GCA_005881055.1 Chloroflexota bacterium | reverse complement strand
GTCAGCCGGAACCGGTAGCCGGCGTCCTGGAGGAGGCTGCCGGTCGGGCCGCGGCCGTTCCACGAGACGTTGTAGGCACCGGCCCCCTGGGCGCTCGCGCCGCGGAGGGTCCTGACGCCCTGACCCGCGTAATCGAGGATGACGACCGACACCGTGGCGGCCCGGCTCAGCTCGTAATGGAGCGTGGTCGTGTCGTTGATGTGATCGCCGTTCGGGTAGAAGACTCGTGGCGCGGCGCCCGCCACGCTCACGGTGTCGGCGATCGATGCGGCGGCGACCGTCATCGGCGCGCTGATGAAGACGCCCTGGGCGATCACCGCGATCGCGGCGACGAGCCACAGGCGAGGCCGGCGTTGACACGAGCGGCGAGGCCACCGGGCGAGTGGTCGGCGCATGGTCGCGACCGTACCGACCGGGCGCTCGGGCGGCTACGGTACGTTGGGGCCAACGTCGGCACGAACGCCGTGGTCGGATGGGACCAGCCGGTCCCGGGACCCGCCTCGTCGCTCGTTCGACCGGCGGTCAGGCGACGTGCTTCCCCGTCCGCGCCCGCCGTGGAGCCTTCGCGGGCAACCCGGCTGTCGCCCTCGCCGGCGATCGCGCGGCCCCGCGTCGCAGTGCGATCGCGCGGCGGTAGGCCTCGAGATAGCGCGGCGCCGAACCGCTTACCCAGTCGAAGTCGACCGCCATCCCGCGGTCGACGATCGCGTCCCAGCCCTCGGGACCGAGCTCTCGGGCCTCGAGGCGATCGATCGCCTGGTCGCAGGCCCACGCGAGTCCTTCCGGAGTGTCGTTCCGGAACGCGAACCCCGTGCCCTCGCCCCGATGATCGTGCTCGTCGACGACCGTGTCGCGGAGACCACCGGTCGAGTGGACGATCGGCGGCGCGCCATAGCGGAGCGCGATCATCTGGCTGAGCCCGCAGGGCTCGAAGCGCGAGGGCATGAGGAACGCATCGGCGCCCGCGTAGATGCGGCGCGCCGTCGACCGGTCGAACCGCTCGACGAACGCGACCTCGTACGGCCGAGCCGCCGCGAGCGCGCGAAGGCGACGGGTCACCGCTGCCCTGGACGATGAGCCGGACGCCACGGCCAAGGAGCCGAGGCGCGGCGTCGAGGATGAGGTCGACGCCCTTCTGCCAGTCGAGGCGGCTCACGGTGGCAAGCACCGGCGCCGGGTCGGTGGCATCGAGCCCGAGGCGACCGAGGACGTCGCGCCTGCAGGCCGCCTTTCCCGTTCGGTCGGCACGCGAGTAGCCACCCGCGAGATCCGCGTCCGCAGCCGGGTCCCACAGCTTCGTATCGATGCCGTTGAGGATCCCGAGGTAGCGGTCGCCCTTCGCCCGCAGCGTTCCCTCGAGGCCGAACCCGAGCCCGGTGAGCGTCTCGGCCGCGAAGCTCGGGCTGACCGTGTTGACGAGATCGGCCCGCTCGATGCCGTCCCACAGGAGGTCGATGCCGGCGGCGTCGGGATCCACGAGCCCGTCGCCCGGTGATAGCCCGATCCACCACAGATCCCGCCGCTGAACCCAGCCGTGATGGGCGAGGTTGAGGATGGTGAGCAGCGCCGCGGCGCGGTCGACGACGGGGTCCCCAGCAAGGGAGCCGGCGCGGTCGAGGAGGGCCGCCGCCGCATGCCAGTCGTGGAGGTGGAGCACGTCCACCGGAGCCTCGCCGCGCGCTGCGTCGGCGCGCAGGACGGCCAGGGCCGCACGCGCGAGGATCGCGAACCGCCACGCGTCGTCCGGATGGCCGTAGATCCCGTCGCGATCGAACGCCGGCGGATGGTCCACGAGCCGGAGGCGGTAGCCGTCCGCCGCGTCAGGATCCGCACCTCGACCGTGCCGCCATCGGCGAGCGGGTCGGCGACGTGGACCGCGGACGCATCGGGCTCGCCGGGCGGCAGCTCGACGCCTCGATACAGCGGGAGGAGGACGTCGACCGGTGCGTCGACCCGATCGAGCCCAGCGCCTCGCCGTCGTCCCCGGTCCGCCGGGATCGCGCCCACCTGCGGGAGGGCTCGAGCCAGCGCATCGACGACATCACCCAGGCCGCCGATCTTCGCCCACGGCTCGCATTCGGCTGCAATCATCGCGACGCGCACGGCGGCCATGGTACGTGGGCAGCCACTCCCGGGATCCCGAATTCGTTGCGCCCGTGCCCCGGAGACGCCGTTCGCGGGAGCCGCCCATCGCAGGGCGACCGCCTCGCGACGCCACGAGGCGTCGGCGCCGCTGCGTATCATTCCGCGAATGGACTCCGCAGTCCGCGTCCCGACGCTCCCGGGCGCGACGTTCCGTCTGCCCCCACAGCTCGAAGGACTCCGGCGACTCGCCTTCAACCTCTGGTGGACCTGGCACCCGCGGGCCAAGATCCTCTTCAGCCGCGTCGACGGCCCGGCCTGGACCCGGTACCGCAACCCGATCCCGGTGCTCGCGGGTCCCGTCGCCTGGAGCGAGCTGCTCGACAACCCCGCCTTCATGGCCGAGTACCAGCAGGTCATCCGGGAGTTCGACGGGTACATGACCGACGGCGCGGACCACTGGTTCCACCGCCGCCATGCCGACACGCTCTCGGGACCGATCGCGTACTTCTGTGCGGAATACGGCTTCTACGAGAGCCTCGGGATCTACTCGGGCGGCCTCGGCGTGCTCGCCGGCGACCACGTCAAGTCGGCGAGCGACATGGCATTGCCGCTCGTGGCCGTCGGGCTCATGTACCGCAAGGGCTACTTCCGCCAGACGATCGATGCCGACGGCCACCAGGAGCACGCCTACCCCGACTTCGACCTCACACGCCTGCCGCTGCTGCGCGTCCAGGACCAGGAGGGCGATCCGCTCGAGGTGAGCGTCGAGCTCCCCGGCCGGACATTGTCCGTAGCGGTCTGGCTCGCCCAGGTTGGTCGGGTGCCCGTCCTCCTGCTCGACACCGACGTCCCGGAGAACGACGAGGCAGACCGCCCGATCACGCACATCCTCTACGTCCGCGGCCGCGAGATGCGGCTCCACCAGGAGCTCGTCCTCGGGGTCGGCGGCGTTCGGGCGATCCGCGGACTCGGCGTCGAGCCGGTCGCGTGGCACCTCAATGAGGGCCACAGTGCGTTCCTCCTCGCCGAGCGGGCCCGCGAAAGGGCAACGCCGTGTTCACGATCCACACACCGGTCGCGGCCGGCAACGAGCGCTTCGACGTCGATCTCGTCCGGCGCGTCGCCGGACCGCTCCTCGACGGCGACGACCGGCCCAAGACGGGCGGCGTCCCGGTCGAGCGGGTGCTCACGATCGGGCGCGGGCCGGACGGCGACGATCGACAGTTCGACATGACCGCCTTCAGCCTCCGGCTCTCGAACGCGGCGAACGCCGTGAGCCAGCTCCACGCGGGCACCGCGAACGTGACGTGGCAACCGATCCTCGAGAAGCCGATCCTTGCGGTGACGAACGGGGTCCACGTCCCGACGTGGCTCGGGTCGCCGATGCGCGAGCTGTTCGAGCGCCACCTCGACGCCGACCTCGACGACCTCGACGGCGAGGACGACAAGAGCCGCTGGTGGGAGCACCTCGACCGGGTCCCGGACGACGACCTCTGGGAGGCGCACCAGCGCCAGAAGCTCGAGCTGGCGATCTTCGCGCGTGGCCGCCTCCGTTCGCAGTTCGCCCGGCACGGCGAGGCGCCGTCCGTTCTCGAGGACCTCGAGGGCGTGCTCGACCCCACTGCGCTGACGATCGGGTTCGCGCGGCGGTTCGCCACGTACAAGCGCGCGAGCATGATCTTCAGCGACATGGACCGGCTGGAGCGACTGGTCTGGAACGCCGAGCGGCCCGTCCAGGTCATCTTCGCGGGCAAGGCGCATCCGGCGGACCGGCCGGGCCAGCAGGTGATCCAGGAGATCTTTGCCCGGTCGCGCTCGCCGAAGCTGCGCGGTCGCGTCTTCATCCTCGAGGACTACGACGTCCGCGTCGCCCGGTTCCTCGTCCAGGGCGTCGACGTGTGGCTGAACAACCCGCGCCGGCCGCTCGAGGCGTCCGGGACGAGCGGGATGAAGGCCGCGATCAACGGCGTCCTCAACGTCAGCGTCCTCGACGGCTGGTGGGACGAGGCCTGGCACGGCGACAACGGCTGGGCCATCGGCGGACGGGACGTGAACCCCGACGAGGGCGCCCAGGACTGGGCCGACGCGCAGGACCTCTACCGGATCCTCGAGGACGAGGTCGTGCCGCGCTACTTCGAGCGCGGCAAGGACGCGTTGCCAGGCTCGTGGGTCACGCTCATGCGCTCCTCGATGGCGAGCGCCCTCTGGCGGTTCTCGTCGACCCGGATGCTCCACGACTACGCGGAGCTCATGTACCTGCCCGCGGCCGGGGTCGAGCCACCGACCGTGCGCTCGGGCCCTTCGAAGCGGGGCGGCGCCGGCCGCAAGTCGGAGCGGATCGCCGCCGAGGCGGGCTGAACGCCGGGGTGTCTGCAGGCGAGAGCGTCCGGCCGCGCCTCATCGTGCACGGCCACTTCTACCAGCCGCAGCGCGCCGACCCGTGGACCGGGACGGTGCCGGCCGAGCGCGCTGCTGCACCATTCCACGACTGGAACGCGCGCATCGACGCGGAGTGCTACCGCCCGAACGTCGAGCGCGGCAACCTGGCCCGGATGAGCTTCGACCTCGGGCCGACGCTCGCGACGTGGCTCGCGCGCGAGGACGCGCCGACGTACGAGGGCTGGATCGCGTCGGACTCGCCGGGCGAGCGGGCGATGGCGCAGCCCTACCACCACTCGATCCTGCCCCTCGCATCGCTGGCCGACCGGCGGACGGAGATCCGCTGGGGACTCCGTGA
>VBHW01000394.1 GCA_005881055.1 Chloroflexota bacterium | reverse complement strand
TCCGCCTCGAGCTCGACCATCGGCCACAGGGCGATCCCGAGCGCCTCGATTGCGCGCTCGGCGAGCGGGAACTGGTCGAGGAGGTCGGGCGGCATCCCGACCGAGCTCTTGTAGCCCGGATAGAGGTCGTTGCGGAACGACTCGATGACCCGGTCGGTGGCGCACCCGACATGTGTCGCGCCCTGCTCGCGGAGGAGGAACAGGAGCTGCTCGACGAGGCCGGACACGCCCGAAAGGACGATCCCGTCCCGCCCGAGGACGGGCGGCCGCGGCGCGTAGTGCGCACGGAAGAGCTCGTACGTCGCGTCGACGAGGTGGAGTTCCACGGGTCAGGTGGCTTCGAAGGGGCGGTCAAACGACCGGTCGACGGAGCGGTCGACCGACGCCTCGACGATCTCCGCGAACGCGTCGAGGTCGTCCTGGAGGATCGGCCCGTAGAGCGCGCGCAGGACGAGGCTCCCGAGATGCGGGAACACGGGTGGGACCAGGACCTCGCCCCAGGCGACCCGCGTCGTGCCGGGATCGTCGCCCGGATCGAGCTCGATGAGGCCGTGGCCCTTGACGAGTCCGAGGTGCTCGATCCCGAAGCGTCGTGGCGGATCCCAGGCCGTCACCACGACGGGATCGATCACCGTCACGCCGAGGACCCGGATCGTCGCCTCGGCGCGCGTGCCGACGGCGACCGGCCCGGGCGTGAGGATGCGCACGGACTTCATGTCGGCCATCCAGCGAACCTGGCCGGGGATGTCGGTCAGCTCATCCCAGGTGCGATCGATCGGCGCGCGCACGAGCACCGCAGCCCGGATCGGGTCCGTCGGTGCCGGAATCTCGTCCGCCTCGGCGCGGCGGCGGAGCTGGCGATCGAGGAGCCAGGCGATCCCGAGGCCGGACCCGCCGAGCACGACGAGCCGCCGGAGCCGGCGGGTCACGTGTCCGAGCTCCCGCCCACGCGTTCTGTGTCGCGCGCTCCCATCACGAGCTCCACGCCGGCCTCCTCCAGGTCGGCGAGGGCCCGGTCGCCGTCGCCGGGGGTCAGGTCGACCGCCCGGACGGCGTCGAGGAGGACCGACGTCTCGAGCGTCGAGCGCGGTCGCCTTCACGCAGTAGTCGGTGGCGAGGCCGCCCACGACGACCCGCCGGATGCCGCGAGCCCGGAGTATGTCCTCGAGCTCGGTGGGCATCGTCTCGCCGCTCGTCGGGTTGCGCATCGTGAACCCGGAGTAGCCGTCCTCGCCGTTGCTGCCCTTGCGGACGACGGGACCGTCGACGACCAGGTCGGGATGGAAGGCCGCGCCGGGCGTGCCGGCCACGCAATGGACCGGCCAGATGCCGCCGTCTGTCACGAAATGGGGGGTGCGTGGCGGATGCCAGTCGGCTGTGTACGCCACGAGGC
Organism: Chloroflexota bacterium; assembly: GCA_005881055.1. GTDB lineage: Bacteria > Chloroflexota > Limnocylindria > Limnocylindrales > CSP1-4 > C-114. The sequence goes on along the minus strand of VBHW01000394.1, from coordinate 460 downwards.
CGCCGGCTTCGCGCGCCGCTGCGCCCTCGGCGTTGAGGACCGGCACGATCTCGGCCCCGCCGCGGACCGACAGGGAGCCGTCAGGATCGGCGAAGTCGTGCTGCACGTCGACGACGACGAGGGCCGTGGCAGAGTCGTAGCGGGCCATGCGCGTAACGCTACCGCGGCGGCCGACGGCAGTCGACGCCGGCCCGCGGTTGCCGGAGTCGCTGGCCCGCGACTGCCGGAGACGCCGGAGACGCCGGACCGTGGCGGGGACATGCCGGGCACGAGGCGGGGACACGCCGGGCCGTGGCGGGGGACGTCCAGCCGCGGGTTACGGCCAAATTTGCGCCCACGGAGAATTCTGCCGCGATCGCGGGCCGTTCAGGCCACCGACCCGGCCGACGGACCCTCCCTCCACGCACGAGAGACGCCACCGACGGCCTGGACCGCGGGCCGATGCGGCTCCAGACCGGCG
>VBHW01000005.1:4111-11596 GCA_005881055.1 Chloroflexota bacterium | reverse complement strand
CCCGACCGCCCGCCCGAGGAGGAACTCGATCGTCATCGCCGCGGGGAAGCGCGGTGCGCCGCCCCATCCGCCGCGCCGGGCGTCGAACGTCCCCTCGAGCGAGGCGACGGCCGCCTCGAGCACCGCCTCGCCGGACAGGGCCCGCTCGCCCGACCCGGGGATGGTCCGCGCCCCCTCGACGAGCGCGCCGACCAGGCGTGAACCGGACTCCTCCAACTCGGAGCGCTGCTCCCGCCAGGCCTCCGCGATCCCGCCGAGCACCTGGCGGAACGACGGCAGGCCGTGGCTCGGCTGGGGTGGGAAGTACGTGCCGCCGTAGAAGGGCCGGCCGTCCGGCGTGAGGAAGACGCTCATCGGCCAGCCGCCGCCACCGGTCATCGCCTGCACGGCCGCCATGTAGACCTGGTCGAGGTCGGGCCGCTCCTCGCGATCGACCTTGATCGCGACGAAGTCCCGGTTGAGGTCGGCCGCCGTCTCGGGGTCCTCGAAGGACTCCCGCTCCATGACGTGACACCAGTGGCACGCGGCGTATCCGATCGACAGGAAGATCGGCTTGTCCGCGGCCTTCGCGGCGGCGAGCGCCGCGGGTCCCCATGGATACCAGTCGACCGGGTTGTGGGCGTGCTGGAGCAGGTAGGGGCTCGTCTCACCGGCCAACCGGTTGCTATGGGCGCTCGCGTCGGCTGGCTCGGCGGTCGTCTCGGACCGGGTCATGCGCGGGATGGTAGCGCCGCGAGCCTCGCGAGCCCCGTATCCTCTCGGCGATGGGAGCGCCCAACTCTCTACCGCTCGTCGGCACGCTCGGCCGGACGGCGACGATCCTCACCGTCCTCGCCGTCATTGCGGCCGCCGCGACGCTGCTCCTTCGGCTGGCCGGGGCGGATCACGTCCTCGTGTTCGTCGTATCGGCGATCGCCCTTGCCATCCTCGCCGCCCTCGTCGGCGAGGCGACCGACCAGCTCGGACGGAAGTTCGGACCGGGCGCGACCGGTGTCCTCCAGTCGGCCCTGGGCAACCTGCCCGAGCTGTTCATCTCGATCTTCAGCCTCCAGGCCGGACTCGTCGTCGTCGTCCAGACCGCGCTCGTTGGCTCGATCCTCGCGAACACGCTCCTCGTCCTCGGGCTCGCGTTCCTGTTCGGCGGGTGGCGCAACGGCGTCCAGCGGTTCCAGGCACCGGCCGTCCGGACGATCGCCGTCCTGCTCCTCCTCGCGGTCGCCGCCCTGACGATCCCGAGCCTGGCCACGGCTCCCGGTGCGCCGGACGCGGGCCACGCCCGTGAGATCAGCGTCTTCGTGTCGATCGTCCTCCTCATCGTGTTCGCCGCGTCGATCCCGTTCTCGATCTCCGGAGGCCCGGGCGCGAGCGCGATCGACTCGCCGGTGCACGAGGCCTGGCCGCTGTCGCTGGCCCTCGGCATCCTCGCCCTGGCCGGTGTGGGGGCGGCGTTCGTTTCGGACTGGTTCGTCGAGGCCCTCAAGCCGGCGATGGCGACGCTGGGCATTTCGGAGGCGTTCGTCGGACTCGTCATCGTCGCGATCGCGGGCAACGCCGTCGAGAACGTCGTCGGAATCCAGATGGCGATGCGCAACCGCACCGACCTCGCCATCAGCCTCATCCTGAACAGCTCGCTCCAGGTGGCGCTCGCCCTGACGCCCGCGCTCGTCCTCCTGAGCCTCGTGATCGGCGGCGGCGCGCTGACGCTCGTCCTCAGCCCCCTGCTCGCGGCGTCCCTCGCCCTGAGCGCGATCCTTGCCCTGGCGATCGTGTTCGACGGGGAGTCGACGTGGCTCGAGGGCCTGGCGCTCCTCGGCCTCTATGCGGTCATCGCCGCGTCGGTCTGGTACGGCCCGCCGATCCAGCCGTAGGTCCCTATGCCGGCAAGTCCGCGAGTCCTACCCTACGGTCTCCGGCGAGGATCCGCGAGGGCGGCCTCCGCGACCGCCGCGGCCGTCCGATCGACAGGCCGCCGGATCGCCTCCCAGCGGTGGGCCTGCTCGCCGGCCCGGATGACGAACGCCCAGGCAATGAGAGCGCTCACGACGGTGAGGGCACCGCTGATCGCCAGGCTCGCCGCCGCGCCGTAGCGTGACGCCACGGCCCCGAACACGAGGCCGCCGATCGGCGTCGAGCCGACGAACAGGGTGGTGTAGACCGCCATGACCCGGCCGCGGAGCCGATCCGGAACGTTGAGCTGGACCGTCGTGTTGCCCGTCATCGCCATCGCGATGCCCCCCACGCCGAGGCCGAACATGAAGGCGAGCGCGAGCGGGAAGCTCCGCGTCAGGCCGAGCCCGGTGTCGAGGAGACCGAGCACAAGCGCCCCGCCGATGAGGATCGCGATCCGCGGCCGCCGCAGGTAGGCGATCGCAAGCGCGGACGCGAGCGAGCCGAGACCCGACGCGGCCATGAGGAAGCCGTAGCCCGTCGCGCCAACCCCGAGCGCGTCCCGCGCGTACGGCGGCACGAGGACCGTCATGTTCAGGCCGAAGGCCGACGCCACGGCCACGACGGCCGTCGCCAGGAGGACCGGCGGCGTCCGACGGACGTAGGTGAGCCCCTCGACGAGCTCGTCCCTGACGGCCCGCACGGTCCGCGGCATCTGGGAGGGCGGAACCGGACGCAGCTCGGAGTCCCGGATCGCGAGCAGCCCGATGAGGACCGCGACGAAGCTCAACGCATTGAGCGCGAAGGCAACGCTGATGTCGAACGCACCGATCGCGAGGCCTGCGACCGCCGGTCCGACGATCCGGGCGACGTTGAAGATCGCCGAGTTCAGGGCAACGGCGTTGACGACGTCGTCGCGACCGACCATCTCGATGACGAAGCTCTGCCGCGTCGGCATGTCGACGGCGTTCGAGACCCCGAGCAGGAGCGCGAGCACGAGGATGTGCCAGACCTGGACGGTGTGGGTCGCCGTCAGGATCGCGAGGATCGCGGCAAGGATCATGGCCGTCGTCTGCGTGACGACGAGCGTGCGCCGCTTCGGCAGGTGGTCGGCGACGATGCCGCCGAACAGGCCGAGGACGAGCACCGGCGTGAACTGCGCCACGGCCGTGAGCCCGAGCATGAACGGATCGTTCGTCAGCGACAGGACGAGCCAGCCCTGCGCGACCTGCTGCATCCAGGTCCCGACGAGGCTGATGAGCTGGCCGAACCAGAACAGCCGGAAGTTGCGGTGCCGGAGCGCGCGCCAGCCCTGTGCGATGGTGGCCGAGGTCACGCGGGTTCGCTCGGCCGGCGAGTCCCGTTGCCGCCGACGGCGGGCAACCCACCAGTCTCGGGCAGCTCACCCGTGCCCCCTGCGTCGATGTCCGCGAGCCTCGCTCGGAGGCGCTCGCGGCGCACCTCGGCGGCGCCCGCCATCTCCTCGAGGCGGTCGACCTTCGAGCGGAGGATCGCCACCTGTCGATCGGCGCGCCGGAGCGAGTCGGTGATGAGCAGGCGCCGTTCCGCGGGGTCGGCCGACTCGTGGAAGGCCTGCCGCGTGCGAGCCCGGGCGGCTTCGTCCTCGAGCAGCTGCCCGATCTCGGAGAGCGAGAAGCCGGCGTCGTCGCGGAGCTGCTTGATGAAGCGCAGCCGCTCGACGTCCGAGATGTCGTAAAGACGGTAGGCGCCCTCGCTTCGCGCCGCGGGGCTGAGGAGGCCGAGCTCCTCGTAGTAGCGGATGGAGCGCGGCGTCAGGCCGAGCTCGGACGCGACCTCCTGGATGCGCAGGAGGCGCTTGGGGATCTCGTTTTCGGTCGTCGGGACCAGGGCCGGCTGGCCGGGTTGGGCTGTGGGCGTCACGCCGGCAGTCTACCACAACCTTACCGTTCACGTAAAGGTTAACGAAGGTACCAACCGTCACGCTGCATGGGCGCTACGCATCGTCGTCAGCGGGCAGTAGCGGGCCTGAGCGATGATCCCGGGGTGTCGTCGAACGCCGTCCCGGGATTCCTGCCGAGCACGAACGGGCTCCGGTTCGTCAATCGGTTTCCGGCGCAGGCGACGATCTTCCTGCGCCTCGGCGGCCGGACGATCCTCGGCCTCGGCAATGCGGCCGACGGCCTGTGCGGCGGCCTCGCGACGGTGACGCGCGATCTCTTCGATGCAGGCATGGCCCGATGGGAGGATGTGGACCCTCCGGAAGGTGATTCGCCCCACTTCCGCGAGCTCGTCTGGCGCCAGGTCGACAGCTTCGAGCTCGGTCGCGTGCCGTTTCGGTTCTACGACCTCGCGGTCGCCCATCCGGATCCCCCGACGGCCTGGAGCCGCCTCCTGCGGCGGCGTCCGCGCCCGGTGGAGACCGTCCGGCGCGAGTGGCCGCGGATCCGCGCCGACGTCGACGCCGGGCACCTTTCGATGGTCGGGCTGGTCCGGGCCGCGACGTGGGACCCGCGCCTCCTCGGCCTCAACCACCAGGTCGTCGCGTACGGCTACGAGGTGTCGCGCGACAGCCTGTCGCTCTCGATCTACGACCCGAACCACCCGCTCGACGACACGGTCCGCATCCGCCTGCAGCTCACGATGGACCGCCGGTCGGCGACGATGAGCTATTCGACCGGGGAGCCGCTCCTGGCGTTCTTCCGGGCACCCTGAACTTTCGGCCCGCGTCGAGCCGCGCTCGTCACGCCAGCGACGGGAGCTCCTGCGCGCTCGTCAGGGCGCCGGCGAAGAGGTCGCCGCGTTCGGCGATCCGGGGGAGGATCGAGCGGATCGTCCACCGGTCCGATCGCAGCTCCGGGTCGTCGAGCTCGTCCCACGCGATCGGCGCCGACACCGGGGCGCCGGCCAGCGGCCGGACTGCGTACGGGGCGACGAGCGTCTTGATCGAGGCGTTCTGCGTGTAGTCGAGCCGAGCGCGACCCTTCCGGTCGGCGACGCTCCATTCCCACGAGACGATATCCGGGACCATCGCGCCGACCGCGCGTGAGACGCCCTCCACCCAGGCGCTCGTCTCGCCGAACGTATAGCGCGCCACGATCGGGATCCAGATCTGGACGCCACGCTTGCCGGTCACTTTCGGGAATGCGGTCACGTGAAGGTGGCCGAGCGCCGTCCGGAAGAGACGAGCGAGCGCGAGCGTCTCGTCCCATGTCGTCTTGTCGCCGGGATCGATGTCGATCAGCGCGTAGGTCGGGCGATCGGGTGCATCCAGCAGGCTCGTCCAGGCGTGGATCTCGAACGACGCCTGGTTGCCGAGCCAGCAGAGGGTGGCGACCTCGTCGGCGAGCAGGTGCATGTTCGGCTTGCGATGCTCGGGCCCGACCTGATGACCGTCGTGCGTGCCGTCCCACGTCTCCTTCCAGCGCGGGAGCCATGACGGCGCGGTCGCCGGGAGGTCCTTCTGCCAGAAGCTCGGCCCTCCGGCGCCGTTCGGGAAGCGGTTGAGGTTCAGGGGCCGATCCCTGAGGTGGGGCAGCAACGCCGGCCCGATCTGCCCGAAGTAGGCGATGAGCTCCCGCTTCGTGATCGCCTCCTCCTTCGTGCCCGAGCGTGGTGGGAAGAGCACCTTGTCGAGGTTGGTGAGCTTCAGCTCGCGCCCACCGACCTGCCACAAGCCCTCGCGGCCCAGCCGGGCGAGCGCCGCGAGCTCTTCCTCGGTCGCGGCCGCGGGCTTCTCGGTGCCCTTCGGCCTGCCGTGGCCTCCCGGCGGGCCGTCGCCACCTGCGGCGTTCGGGGACCGTCCGCCGGAATGCTTCGCCGACGAACCTTTCGTTCGCGCACGTTTTCCAGCCGCCGGCGCGTCTTCTTCGCCGCCGTCCCCCGACGGCGCGGCTCGTACGGCGGGTGGCTCGACCGCCCGTTCCCGGGTGATCGTCCGCGTGTCGCGCCCCTCGACGATCCCCTTGAACGCGCTCTGGCGGATCGTGCCCTCACGCGTCCAGTCCGCGAACTCCGCGCGGATGACGATCTCGGGCTCGGCGAAGACCGCGTGCCGCAGCTCGCCAGTGCGTGGTGGAGGCGGGTCGAATGGCGGCGTCGGCCGCGCGAGCGCGTCGAGCCGGCGCTTCAGCTCCGACCGCGTCCGGCCGGTGAGCCCGCTGCCGACTCGACCTCCATACGCGAGTCGCCCATCCTCGTACACGCCGACGAGGAGCGCGCCGAGATCCTTCGCGCTCCCGGCCCCCGGGATGTAGCCGCCGACGACGAGCTCCTGCTCGGGGCGGACCTTGAGCTTCAGCCAGGTCGTCACGCGCCGGCCCGGTTCGTACCTGCTGCGGCGCTCCTTGGCCATGATCCCTTCGAGGCCCTGCTTCTTCGCCGCCTCGAAGAACGCCCGTCCTTCCCCTTCGATGTGCGACGCATAGCGCACCGGACCGCCGTCGCGGAGCACGCTGCGCAGGAGTCGCTTCCGGTCCTCGGTCGGCACCTTCGTCAGCAGCCGACCGTCGAGGTAGAGGAGGTCGAAGGCCATGTAGATGAGCGGCGCGTCGGCGACCTCGGGGTCGCCGCTGATCCGCCGCTGGAGCAGCTCGAAGTGCGGGACGCCATCCGGATCGAGCGCGACCACCTCGCCATCGACGATCGCGGTCTCCGCCGCGATCCAGGTCGGCCGGCTCAGCAGGCCCGGGAAGTACGTCGCGGCGTCGTTGCCTCGGCGGGTGAAGATCCGGACGGTCCGGTCGCGGACGACCGCCTCGACCCGATAGCCGTCCCACTTCACCTCGAACAGCCAGGCCGGCGAGTCGAACGGATGGCTCGCCAGCGTCGCGTTCATCGGCTCGATGAAGTCGGGCATCGGCGCCTCGACGGCGGCGGACAGGTCGACCTCCGCCTGCCCGGCCGGCGCGTTGGAGATCCAGACGGCGTCGCGATTGGCCTTGACCTCGTCGTTCGTTCGCCCGGTCTTGACGCTCTGCGGGTGGGCCTCGACGTCCCACCCTGCCACCGCCGTGTCATCGCGCTTCTTGATGAGCAGCCAGGGCTCGCCAGAGCCGTCGTCGAGCGGTCTCGTCCGGACGATCGTGTATCGGCCGCGGAGCTTCTCACCGTCGAGATGGAACTTCAGCTCTCCGTCCGCGATCTCCCGCTCGGGATCGCGGCCGGGCTCCTCGGGGCGCCAGGTGCCCCAGTCCCAGACGATCACATCACCGGCGCCGTACTCGCCCCTCGGGATGACGCCCTCGAAGTCGAGGTACTCGATCGGGTGATCCTCCACGTGCATCGCCATGCGCTTCACGTCCGGATCGAGCGATGGGCCCTTCGGCACCGCCCAGCTGACGAGCACGCCGCCGATCTCCAGCCGGAAGTCGTAGTGGAGGCGCGTCGCGCGATGGCGCTGGACGACGAAGCGGCCGCCCTCGGCCGTCGTCGGCTGGGGCACGCCGGCCGGTTCCGGCGTGCGGGCGAAGTCGCGCTTCTTGCGGTACTGCTCGAGCGGCATGGGCGCCGCTCAGGCTAGCGCGCGATCGGGTCAGGCGCTCTTCCGCCGGCGCGCCGGACGGGCGGCGGCCTCTTCGTCCTCCTCGGCGGCGGCACGGCGGCGGCCTGCCTTCGCAG
>VBHW01000005.1:3474-4063 GCA_005881055.1 Chloroflexota bacterium | reverse complement strand
TGACTTCGCGGCATTCACGCTCGCTTCGAGGGCGGCCATGAGGTCGACGAGGTTGCCCGCGGGGGCGGGAGCCGGAGCCTCGGTGATCTCCTTGCCCTCGACCTTCTCCTCGATGACCCGCATGAGCGCCTCGCGGTACTCGTCCCTGTACTCCTCGGGCTCGAACTCGCCGGTCATCGCCGCCACGAGCTGCTCGGCCATCGCCTTCTCGGCGGGCTTGAAGTCGGACTGCTCTTCGGGCAGGTCGAGCTCGGCCGTCGAGCGGATCTCGTCGGGCCAGTGGAGGGTCGTGAGGAGCATCGTCTTCGAGTACGGATCCAGTGCCGCGAGCGCCTCGCGGTCCTTGATGACGACCTTGCAGATCGCCGTGAGGTTCTTGTCGGCGAGAACGGACTTCAGGAGCGCGAAGGCCTTCTGGCCGACCTTCTCCGGCTCGACGTAGTAGGCGTTCTTGACGAACCGGATCGTGCCCTGGTCGCGGGTCGCCTTCGTGAACAGCTCGATCTCGATGCTGCGGACGGTCTTCAGGGGGACGCGCTCGAGGTCCTCGTCGGTGATCACGACGTACTGATCGGGGGCCCACTCGAAG
>VBHW01000005.1:2607-3430 GCA_005881055.1 Chloroflexota bacterium | reverse complement strand
CGGGCAGTACGTCTTCATCTGGATCCGGCTGAGGTCCTTGCCGTGGAGCATGTGGAAGCTGATGCCCTTGCTGTCCGTGGCGACGTACAGCTTGACCGGGATCGTGACGAGGCCGAACTGGATGGCCCCTTTCCACATTGCGCGTGGCATGCGACGTCCTCGTGCGTGGGCCGAGTGGTGCACGTTTGTGCACGGGGCCCGGGCCGGTGACGATAGCCGCCATCGGAGGGCATGGCAAGGCCCGTGCGGGCGAAGCTGCTCCCGTGCTGGAATCGGAACGGCGACCCGTCGTGGGTCGCCGTTCGTCGTTCTCGGTCGCTGGGCCCCGGTCGGGGCCGGTGCTCAGTCTGGGCCGCCCTGGCGGTGCTTGTTCTTGCCCTTGCCCTTGGCGTGGGCGTCCTGGCTGTGGCCCTTGTTGTTCTTCGCGACTTCGCTCACGGCGCCGCCGTGATTGCAGTTCTTGCCTCCGACGGCGTTCGACTGGGCGACCGCGGAGACGGCCTTCCCGTGGGCGTTCGGCGCCACAACGGTCGGGGTGGTCGTGTCGGTCGTGGTCGTTGTCGTGCCTGTCGTGGTCGTGGTGTCGCCGGTGCTCGTCGAGCCCGCGCCGCTAACGCACGTCGTGGGCTGCTGGGTATCGGTCGTCACGTCGGGCGTCGGGTCTTCGTGAGCGACCTGGCTCACATACCCGCCGTGATTGCAGTTCTTTCCGCCGTTGCGGGCGCTCTGGGCTGCTTCGGACACGGAGATCGTGCCGTCATGATTGAGGTCGATTGCGGCTTCGGCGGCGGCTGCGGCCGTCGCATCGGGCGTGACTGTGGCC
>VBHW01000005.1:0-2529 GCA_005881055.1 Chloroflexota bacterium | reverse complement strand
GCGACGGCCCCGGTCAACGCCAGGACGACGACGAACGCGGTTGCTGCGGCGAGCCACGTGGCGCGCAGTCGGATGAGCATCGGTGAACCTCTTCGTATGGCCTTGGATGAGTGCGTCCCCGGCATGCACTGCTCATGGAAACGCGCTTCCACGTCCGAATGTTCGGCCCATCACGGGTGTCCGGCCCGAGTACTTTCGTCCGGGATCAGGACGCTTTGATCGCCATTCGCAGGGCGGATGACGCACGACCGCTGGGGATCGTCACGGACCGGTGCGGTGCGGGCCGACACCGGAAGATGCCCGATGCCGACCGCTCTGCGGGCTCCTCGGGCCGCCCAGCGGCCAGATTCGCACCGGATAGCAGCCACCGCGCTACCGGGCGTCAATTTCGCTCCCGAGTGGCAGGTCGGTGGACTCGGCCACACGCGGCCGTGCGTGGCGCTGCCCTTCTGACCCGCGGAGGATCGGAGCAGGCGCGCCCGCCAGTCACCTGGCTGCTAAACGCAACAAATAGCAGTCCGCGAACCGAACCGGACGGCTCGCGCAGCCACATTCGGAGCGTCCCACCCCGCTCCGGGAGGGCCGCATCGAGGACTGCCGCGTGACGGGCGACTGCACGCCGGGCCGTCGTCGTCGCCGGCAGGATTACGAGGCGCGATACGCACGCAGGCCGCTCCTGACGGCTGGCCACGATCGTGGGCGCGAGGCGCGCCTTCTCATCGAGCTTGCGCAGGGTCGCCTCGACCGACATGAGCGCAGACTTGACCTCGACGACGAGCAATGTCAGCGACGGCTCGTGCCAGGCCAGAACGTCGATCGATCCCCGCTCGCCGTAATGGGCATACGAGACCTCGACGTCGGTCGCCCAACCGCGTCGCCGTAGCAGCAGGACAGTCCGACCTACCAGCACCGCGTGACGCTCGTCGACAAGGCGGTCGATCGCCCCGCTGCGCCATCTGAGTTCGAGCTCCATCCGGACGCCAAGCGCCCCGACGACATTCCGGATCGTCCCAACCGAGATCCCGTCTACGTGACCCCGTTCCACCGCCGAGACGAGGGTCTGGCTGACGCCCGCAGCGGCAGCGAGGTCCAACTGGCGCCAACCACGCCGATGCCGAATCACCCGCACAGCAGCACCGATGCGTGGATCGTGCATCGGCCGATTGTCCCGCCCGGCAATCACCTGGCTATTTCGCCGCCTCGATGTGCGTGACTAGCCGGCGCTGCGGAGTTCCGATTCGGCTTCGGCGAGACGGGCGAGGATGCCCGACCGGAGCGTGTCGAGGCCGCCCCAGACGGCCTTCGTCGCGTTGCCGATCGAGGTCAGCTGGCTCTTGAGCGCCTTGATCGTGTCGAGCTGCTCGCGGATCGCCTCGAGGGCAGCCCCGATTGCGACGGCGTCGACCTCGACTTCGCGCTCGACGAGCGTGGCGAGCGCCAGGAGGCGCGCGAGCCGGACCGCAGCCTCGAGCGTCGCCGGCTCGGGGGCGGCAGGGTCGATGACGCAGTGGACGTCGCCAGCCCGGACGTCGAACGGCGCGATGCCGCTCGGCGCGTGGGCGGGACTCCAGACGACGAGTCCGACCGCCGCGCAGCGGTTCGTCTTCGCCTCGCGAAGCTCGTCGCGGATCGCCCTGCCGGAGAGCGCCCGGTCCTTCGCCTCGACGACGATCCGCAGGTCCGCGCCGCGCGCCACCTGCTCGTTGACCGTGAGCAGGAAGTCGCCCTTCTTGCTCTTGAGGACGTCGCCGGTCTCCCCACTCGTGCGATCGACGAGGTCGCCGTGCGCCCGGGCGATCTCGCCGAGCATCGACTCGAGGAGGTCCTCGAAATCCGTCCCCTTCGCCGTCGACCGTGCGCGCTCGGTGGCCCGCGCGGCGGCCGCGGCCTCGATCGCAGTCAGCCGTTCGTTGAGCTGCTGGAACCCGCTGCTGATCTCCTCGCGGAACTGGTACATGGGCGATCCGAGTCGGGTCGGATCGATGAGCCGGGCGAGCTTCGAGGCATCGCCGTCGAAGTACGTGCCGAGGAGCGTCCCGATGCGGCCGATCGCGCTGTCGCGCTTCGTCTCGTCGAAAAGCTCTCCGACGAAGACGCGTAGCTGGCCGCGGTCCCCGAGGAACCGCTCGAGCGTCCGCGGCAGCCGGCCGTCGCCGTCGGCGAAATTCGTCCTGAGCGCCTGCTCGAGCGCGGTGGCGGCCCGCTCGTTGACGGCCTCGGTCTGCTTGAGGAGTCCCGCGAACTCGCGCCGGATGACGTCGACGTTCACGGTTACGCCAGCGTCCTGGAGGGCAACGAGCCCGATGGCAGCCAGCGCGAGGCAGGCGGGGCATGCCGCGTCCGCCCACGCAGCGGGGCCCGCCTCGACCCTTCTGCCCGCCCGCCCACGACCTACGAGCCACCATCCGACCGCGCCGATCACCGCGAGCACGACGACGGCAGTGACCGCCAGGCCGGCGCTCGACACCACCGCCAGAGCCGGCCGACCAACCATGAATCCCAACGCGAAATGGCCGCCGACGAAGACCA
>VBHW01000398.1 GCA_005881055.1 Chloroflexota bacterium | reverse complement strand
CGATCGGGGCCCACCACGAGCGAAGGTCGGTTTGACCCGCCAGAGGTGCTCGGCTAGACTCCCTCGGCCTTCGACCCGCCCGCACGGTGGGATGCGCAGGACCGCTCCGGGACCCGGCCGGCCCGGCTCGGCGAGACGAGCTCCGGCCGCGGGAGGTGATCACTCGAATTGGCAGAAGTCCGAGTGGGTGAGAACGAGACGTTCGAGAGCGCCCTTCGCCGCTTCAACAAGAAGATCCAGCAGAGCGGCATCCTCGCCGAGGCTCGCCGGCGCGAGCACTACGAGAAGCCGAGCGTGAAGCGGAAGCGCAAGGAAGCAAAGCGCAAGAAGAACGCCCGCACGCAGCAGAGCTGACCGTCCCGCCGACCCGAGCGTCGGCGCCGACGTCGAGCCAAGCGGGCGGACCCGCCCGAGGTGCCAGATCGGTGTCCCTCAAGGAGCGCCTCCACGAGGAGTTGACCGCCGCGATGCCGTCGGGTGACTCGTTGCGACGCGACACGCTCCGGCTCGCCGCTCCTGACCGACGACGAGCTCATCGGCGTGCTCGCGCGCGAGGTGAAGACGCGGCGCGAGTCCGTCGAGGCGTTCCGACGCGGCGGACGCGAGGACCTCGCCTCGAAGGAGGAGGCCGAGATCGCGGTCCTCACCGAGTTCCTGCCGCAGGAGCTCTCCGAAGCGGGGCTGGAGGCACTCGTCGACGAGGCCGTTGCGGCCACCGGAGCAGCCTCGGCACGGGACCTCGGCCGGGTCATGGGCTGGCTCGCGCCACGCACGCGCGGCCGAGCGGACGGGCGCCGGGTGAGCGAGCTCGTCGCCAGGCGGCTTGCAGCCGCCGATCTCGCCGCCCACGAGCCGGCGCACGCAGGGTCCACCACGGGTTCGACCGCGGGATCGACTGCCGGATCGACCGAGCACGGAGGTCGGGCGCCCGGCGGCTGACGCCGACCGGAGCCCACGGGGGTCGCCGCTCATGCTGACACAGCGCCCAGCCCAGGCCGCGCCGTTCACCCGCCACGATCTCGGCAGGTCGTTCGTGGCCTCGGTGCTGCTCGTCCTCGCGATGACGGCGATCTTCGCCGTGGACATCGTGCCGAGCGGCCTCGCCCTCCAGGTCGGCCAGGTCTCGAAGGACGACATCCTCGCACCGCGGACCGCCACGATCCCGAGCGATATCCTCACGACGGAGAAACGCCAGCAGGCACGCGACGACGTCCCGCCCCAGTACGACTACCGACCCGATCGGGCCGGCGCCATCGCGGCCCAGCAGGTCGCCGAGTTCGACCGGACGGTCGCCCCGGTCGACGCAGCCTTCGGGGCCGGTGTCAGCGCGGCGAACCGGACGACCCTCCTGAAGACGGTCCTGCCCGGACTCTCGGAGGCGGGCCGCAAGACGCTCATCGGCCTGACGCCGCCAGAGTGGAAGGCGCTCCGCGTCGAGGCGGCGCGGGTCCTCGACCAGACGGAGCGGGCCGAGCTCCGCGACTCTGACGTCGTCTCGGTCCGCGCGGGGCTTGCGAGCCGCGTTAGCGCCGAGTTCAGCGTCGCCCAGCGGGACCTCGCGGCCGAGACCATCCGGCCTCTCCTGCTGCCGAACTCCTCGTTCAGCGAGGCGATCACCGAGCAGGCCCGGACCGCGGCCGCCCAGGGCGTCGCACCCGTCACCCAGGAGATCCAGCAGGGCGAGATCATCGTCGACCACGGCCACAGGATCACGGCCCTCGACATGGAGAAGATCGAGGCGTTCGGGCTGAACAAGGCAACGCTCGACGTCGCCCGGCTCAGCGGTTTCTTCCTGTTCAGCGCTCTCCTCGTCGCGATCCTCCTGGCCTGGGTCTGGCGGTTCCGGCCCGCCCTCTGGCATCGCAACAACGTCCTGCTCCTCGTCGGGCTCATCCTCGTCTTCGGGACGTTCGCCCTGAAGCTGACCGCCGGCCGTGCGGGCCTGCCCTACCTCCTGCCGACGGCGGCCGTGGGCATGCTCATCGCGGTCCTCCTCGACGCGAGCGCGGCGATCGTCCTCACGGCCGTGCTGGCGCTCCTCGCCGGAGCCGTCAACGGCACGCTCGAGATGGCGTCCTACGTCCTGCTCGGCGGGCTGGCCGGCATCGTCGCCGTTCGTCGCGGCGACCGGCTCAACGCGTTCGTCCAGGCCGCCTTCGCGATCGCGATCGTCAACGCGCTCGTGATCTCCGTGTTCTCGCTGCTCGGTGCGCGCGACCTCACGGGCACGCTCCAGCTCTACGGCGCGTCGGCAGTCGCGGCCGGCGGCTCGGCGGTCGCGGCAGTCGGCTCGTTCGCCGTGCTCGGCAACATCTTCGGGATCCTCACGGTGTTCCAGCTGCTCGAGCTCGCGAACCCGTCTCAGGCGCTCCTCCGACGCCTGCTCGTCGAGACGCCGGGCACCTACCACCACTCGATCATGGTCGGCAACCTCGCCGAGCGGGCCGCCGAGGCGATCGGCGCCGACGCCCTCCTCACCCGCGTCGCGGCGTATTACCACGACATCGGCAA
>VBHW01000004.1:7574-15401 GCA_005881055.1 Chloroflexota bacterium | reverse complement strand
CGCCGGTCTCCCGGAGCATCCGGCGCACCTCTGGCGCAACCCGGATCCGAAGCGCTCGTACGACGCGGTCATCGTCGGCGGCGGCGGCCACGGGCTCGCGACGGCGTACTACCTCGCCCGGAACCATGGCCTGACGAACGTCGCAGTCGTCGAGAAGGGCTGGCTCGCCGGCGGCAACGTCGCGCGCAACACGACGATCATCCGCTCGAACTACCTCTGGGACGAGAGCGCCGCGATCTACGAGCACAGCCTCCGCCTGTGGGAGGGACTCGCGGCCGAGCTCGACTACGACATCCTGTTCAGCCAGCGCGGCGTCCTCAACCTCGCGCACAACGTGAGCGACGTCCGGGAGGGCGTCCGGCGGGTCAACGCGAACCGGCTCAACGGCGTCGACGCGGAATGGCTCTCGCCCGAGGACGTCCGGCGGATCTGCCCGATCGTCAACGTCTTACGGGACGTCCGCTATCCGGTCCTCGGGGCGACGTTCCAGCCCCGCGGCGGGATCGCCAAGCACGACCACGTCGCCTGGGCGTACGCGCGAGGGGCGGACGCGCTCGGCGTCGACATGCTCCAGGGCTGCGAGGTCACCGGGCTCGAGATCCGGGATGGCCGCATCGAAGGTCTCACGACTTCGCGCGGCCGGATCTCCACGGAACGGGTCGCGCTCGTCGCGGCGGGACACACATCGGTCCTCGCGGCGATGGCCGGCTTCCGGCTGCCGCTCCAGAGCCACCCGCTCCAGGCGCTCGTCTCGGAGCTGCTCGAACCGATCCACCCGACGGTCGTCATGTCGAACACCGTTCACGTGTACGTCAGCCAGGCGCACAAGGGCGAGCTCGTCCTCGGCGCCGGCATCGACGCATACAACTCGTACGCCCAGCGGGGATCGTTCCACATCATCGAGCGGCAGATGGCCGCCGCGCTCGAGCTCTTCCCGATCTTCGCCCGCGCCCACGTGCTCCGGACGTGGGCCGGCATCGTCGACGTGGCACCCGACGCGTCGCCGATCATCGGCCGGACGCCGGTCGCGGGGCTGTACATCAATGCCGGCTGGGGCACGGGCGGCTTCAAGGCCACGCCGGCCGCGGGGTGGGTCCTCGCCCATACCGTCGCGAACGACGAACCGCATCCGCTCGCGGCGCCGTACGCGCTCGAGCGGTTCACGACCGGCGCGCTCATCGACGAGCACGGCGCGGCCGCGGTCGCGCACTGAGGCTGGGCGATGCTCCTCATCCCGTGCCCGTGGTGCGGGCCCCGTGACGAGACGGAGTTCCACTACGGCGGCCAGGCCCACGTGGCCTATCCCGAAGACCCCGACGCGCTCGACGACGCTGCATGGGCGGAGTACCTGTTCATGCGCGACAACCTGCGCGGGCCCTTCGCGGAGCGCTGGAGCCACAGCGGCGGCTGCCGGCGCTGGTTCAACGCGGTGCGCGACACGGTCAGCCACGAGATGCTCGCCGTGTACCGGATGGGCGAGCCGCGGCCGGAGATCCCGTGACGGCCATCCCGGCGACGTCCCGGCGGCTCCCGACCGGCGGGCGGATCGACCGATCCTCGCCGATCGGCTTCTCGTTCGACGGGAACGACTACTCCGGCTTCCGCGGCGACACGCTCGCCTCGGCTTTGCTCGCGAACGGGGTCCGTGTCGTCGGGCGGAGCATCTACCGCGGGCGGCCGCGGGGGATCGTCGCCGCGGGCGCCGAGGAGCCCAACGCGCTCGTCGAGGTGACGTGGCCGGGCGGTGCCTCGGATCCGATGCTCCGAGCCACCCAGGTCGAGCTCGTCGAGGGGCTCCGGGCGCGGCCGTTGAGGGGGGTGGGCCGACTCGTCGCGGGAGGAGAGGCCGCCGGCGGGGCGAACGGCGAGGCCGCTGTGTTCGACAAGCGCCACGCCCACTGCGACGTCCTCGTCGTCGGGGGCGGGCCGGCCGGGCTCGGCGCGGCGCTGGCTGCGGGTCGGACGGGCGCCCGGGTGATCCTCGTCGACGAGGGCCCGGAGCTCGGCGGCACGCTCCTCGCCATGCCCGACGACGGCGGCGATCGCATCGCCGGCGGGCCGGCGATGGCGTGGGCCTCCGGCGTCGTCGGGCAACTGCGCGCGCTCCCGGAGGTGCGGATCCTCACGCGCGCGACCGCCGTCGGTCACTTCGACCACAACTACGTCCTCGTCTCGGAACGCCGGGGCGTTGCCGACGGGCGCCTGTGGCACGTCCGAGCCCGGGAGGTCGTCCTCGCGACCGGGGCGCACGAGCGGCCGATCGCGTTCGCCGACAACGACCGACCGGGGATCATGCTCGCGGGCGCGGTCCGGACGTACGTGGGGAGGTTCGCGGTCCGCCCGGGGCAGCGGGCGGTCGTCTTCACGACGAACGACAGCGGGATCGCCTGCGCTGGCGAGCTTGCGGAGGCGGGCGTCGAGGTCGCCACGGTCGTCGACGCGCGGATGGACGTCGCGGTCGTCGGCACGGCCGGCGAGCCGACGCTGACCGGCGTCACGATCATGGCCATCGACGCCGACGGTCGCCCGACGGGCCATCCGAGGGATGTCGAGTGCGACCTCCTGGCCGTCGCCGGCGGCTGGAACCCTGCGGTCCACCTGTACAGCCAGGCGCGCGGCACCCTCCGCTACGACGAACGCCTCGCGTGCTTCGTCCCGGGCGCGACCGTCCGCGGCGTGCAGACGGCCGGCGCGTGCCACGGCACGTTCGGGCTCGCGGAGGGGATCGCCGAAGGGCTCGCGGCCGGCGCCGCGGCAGCGCGTGCGGCAGGGTTCGGGGATGGGAAGGCGCCGCGAGCCCCGAGCGTCGATACGCCGTTACTCCCCGCGGACCCAGATGTCGCACCCGGGTCGATCGCCCCGCTGTGGCTCGTGCCCGCGCCCGACCCCGACGCCGAGGGGTCCACCCACTTCGTCGACCTCGAGCGCGACGCCACGGTGGCCGACCTCTCCCGGGCGGTGGGCGCGGGCCTGCGCTCGATGGAGCACGTCAAGCGGTTCACGACGGTCGGTACGGCGAGCGACCAGGGCAAGACCTCGGGCGTGCTCGGGTCCGCGATCGCCGCGAGCCTCATGGGCCGGCCGGTCGGCGAGGCCGGTCTCACGACGTACCGCCCGCCGTATGTCCCGGTCTCGTTCGCCCTCCTCGCGGGCCGCGATCGGGGCGAGCTCCACGATCCGGTAAGGACGACGGCGATCCATCCCTGGCACGTCGCCCGTGGCGCGGTCTTCGAGGACGTCGGCCAGTGGAAGCGGGCGCGCTACTACCCGCTGCCCGGCGAGTCGATGGAGGAATCCGTCCTCCGGGAGTGCGCCGCCGCGCGGCATGGCGTCGCGGTCATGGACGCGTCGACCCTCGGCAAGATCGACCTGCAGGGGCCCGACGCGGGCGAGTTCCTCAACCGTGTCTACACGAACGCCTTCGCGAAGCTGCCGGTCGGCTCGTGCCGCTACGGGGTCATGTGCCGCCCGGACGGGATGGTCTTCGACGACGGCGTGACGAGCCGCCTCGCCGAGGATCGGTTCCTCATGACGACGACGACCGGCAACGCGGCGCCCGTCCTCGACCACCTCGAGGAATGGCTCCAGACGGAGTGGCCGACGCTCCGCGTGCGGACGACGTCGGTCACGGAACAGTGGGCGACGATCGCGGTCGTGGGCCCGCGCTCGCGGGACGTCCTCCGGGCGCTCGCCCCCGACCTGGCGCTCGCGCCCGAGGACTTCCCGTTCATGACGTGGCGCGGCGCCGAAGTGGCGGGCCTGCGTGCGCGCGTGTTCCGAATCAGCTTCTCCGGGGAGCTCGCGTACGAGATCAACGTCCCGACGTGGCACGGCCTCGCGATGTGGGAGGCGGTCATCGAGGCCGGCGCCCCGTCCGGGATCACGCCCTACGGCACCGAGACGATGCACGTGCTCCGGGCCGAGAAGGGCTACCCGATCGTCGGCCAGGAGACGGACGGGACGGTGACGCCCCAGGACCTGGGCATGGACTGGATCGTCTCGAAGACGAAGGGCGACTTCATCGGCCGGCGCTCCCACCGCCGGCCGGACACGGGCCGGCCGGATCGGAAGCAGCTCGTCGGCCTCCTGCCGCTCGAGCCGGACGATCTCCTGCCGGAGGGCGCCCAGCTCGTCGACGACCCGGACGGGCCCCTCCCGATGCGGATGGTCGGCCATGTCACATCGAGCTATCGAAGCGCCGCGGTCGGGCGGACGTTCGCGCTCGGGCTCGTTCGGCGAGGGCGCGAACGGGTGGGCGAGGTCGTGCATGCTCCGCTCGTCGATCGGACGATCGCCGCGACGATCGCCCCATCCGTGCTCTACGACCCGGACAACCTCCGGCGCGACGGTGACGGGTGATGACGGCCTCTCCCGCGGTGCGGCACTCGCCCCTGGAGTCGCTCGGCGACGCGCTCGCGTCCGCGGCGCCGTCGACGGCCGGCGCGGTTGCCCTGCGGGAGCTGCCGTTCCTCGCCCAGGTCGACCTCCGGTGCGACCCGAGCGACTCGTCGGTCATGCGGCGCGTCGAGGCGGCCCTGGGCGGGGCGCTGGGCACGGCCCTGCCGATCGAGCCGAACACCGTCGCCACCCTGGGGGACCTCGCCGTTCTCTGGCTCGGTCCCGACGAGTGGCTGATCGTCGGTTCACCGGATGCGGAGGGTGCGCTGGAGGCGCGGCTTCGCGAGGCGCTCGGCGACGCCGTCGGGTCGGTCGTCGACGTCTCGGCGAACCGGACGACGATCGAGGTCCGTGGGCCCGCGGCCCGCGAGCTTCTCGCCGCCGCGTGCTCCGTCGACCTCCACCTACGCGCGTTCGGACCGGGTCGCTGCGCGCAGACTGCTCTCGCGCGGGCGGCCGTCATCCTCCACCAGACCTCGGACGAGCCCTGCTACCGGATCCTCGTCCGCCCCTCGTTTGCGACCTACCTCGCCCGGTGGCTCCTCGACGCGCTCGACGGCCTGGAAGGGCTCGACGACCTCGAGACGGCGGTCAGGTCCGAAGGACGAACGTGACGAAGGTCAGCGTCGAGCCGCCCACCGACCCGGTGATCTCCCAGCAGCCCTCGGTCGGAAACGAGACGCCGCTCGCCTGGAAGCCTTCCGGCCCGTAGCCCTCGGGGACGGACGCGCGGGCCGGCGGCGCTGGGGCATCGAGCCGGCGTCCCGTGATCGTCAGCGTTCCGGGAGCGATCCGCCACCAGCCGAACTTCCAGCCGATCGATCCATCGCTCTCGAGCATCCGGGAATCGGCGAGGATCATGCCGTTCTCGCCCAGCCCTCCGACCCAGAGGTCGGAGTTGCCGAACGCAGAGGTGTATCCGAAGAGCAGGTCGCCGATGTCGGCCGGAGCCTTGACTGGCTTCGTCGCGGGGCAGCTCTTCGCGTCGGCCAGGGTGAGCGGGGACGCCGTGGCCGTAGGCGCGGTGCTCGGAGCGACCGTCGAGGTGGGAGACGGGGTCGGGCCGGTCTGGACCGGCGATGCCGCAGCCGCTGAACCGGGGCTGGGAGGCGTCGACGGCGAGCATGCCGCGAGCGTCAGGGCGAGCAGGAGAACGACCGCCGGTGTCCTCATCGAACACCCTACACCTGCACCTCCGGAGCGGTTCCGGCTGCCGCGTCGACCTCGTCCGGGGTGACCCGGCGGCCCACAGCTCCAGATAGTCAGGTAGCGACTCGGCGTCCGCTGATCGGGCCCGAAT
Source organism: Chloroflexota bacterium (assembly GCA_005881055.1). GTDB lineage: Bacteria > Chloroflexota > Limnocylindria > Limnocylindrales > CSP1-4 > C-114. Next base: position 9,703 of record VBHW01000004.1, on the reverse strand, counting down.
CGCCGCCAGACATGTACTGGGCGCATGTCTGGAGGCTTGGAGGCCCACGATCGTGCGTGCGCACGGGTCGCGCGACTCTCCCGCAGTCGCCCCGTGCATGAACGGAGTGCGGCACGGGCGGGTCGTCCGGCCTATGGACATCGCTCCGACACTCGGCTAGCATGCTTGGTGTTTCTCATCGCGATGCGTGTTGCACGATGAGCAACAACGACAGGATGACGAGGTCACGGCACGTGCCAAGGAAGTCGGGGCGATGACCCAGGACGAGCTGGAGGAGATCGACCTCGCGGCGCTGTCCGACGACGAGCTCGTCGAGCAGATGCACAACGACCTGTACGACGGTCTCGCCGACGAGATCACGGCCGGCACGAACATCCTCCTCGGCCGCGGCTGGTCCGCGGATCGCGTGCTCAACGACGCCCTCGTCGAGGGGATGCGCATCGTCGGCATCGACTTCCGCGACGGCATCCTGTTCGTGCCGGAGGTCCTCCTCGCCGCGAACGCGATGAAGGCCGGCATGGCGATCCTCCGCCCGATCCTCGCCGAGACCGGCGCCCAGCCGATCGGCCGCGTCGTCATCGGAACGGTCAAGGGCGACATCCACGACATCGGCAAGAACCTCGTGGCGATGATGCTCGAGGGCGCCGGCTTCGAGGTGTTCGACCTCGGCATCAACACCGACGCCGACAAGTTCCTCGCCGCGCTCGACGAGCACCACCCCGACATCCTCGGCATGTCCGCACTCCTCACGACGACGATGCCCTACATGAAGGTCGTCATCGAGACCCTCAAGCAGCGTGGGATCCGCGACGACTACATCGTCCTCGTCGGCGGGGCACCCCTGAACGAGGAGTTCGGCCAGGCGATCGGGGCCGACGCGTACTGCCGGGACGCCGCCGTCGCCGCCGAGACCGCCAAGACGCTCGTGAAGCAGCGCCGTGCCAGCGCAGCCTGAGGCGCCCGTCGTGCCGGCGCGGCCGGACACCCCCGCCGTCTCACGACCACGGACCCTCGTCATCGGCTGTGGCGCGATCGCCCGCGAGCTCGTCGACCTCGTCCGGGTCAACCGGCTCGCCCACGTCGACGTTCGCTGCCTGCCGCCGAGCCTGCACAACCGCCCGTCGGAAATCCCCGCCGCGGTCGAGCGCCTGATCCGTGCCGCCCGCGGTCGCCACGCGCGGATCTTCGTCGCCTACGCCGACTGCGGCACGGGCGGCCTCCTCGACCGGGTCCTCGAGCGCGAGGGCGTCGAGCGGCTGCCCGGCGCGCATTGCTACGAAGTGTTCGCCGGCGCGTCCGAGTTCGCCCGCCTCGCCGACGAGGAGCCCGGCACGTTCTATCTCACGGACTTCCTCGCACGGAACTTCGAGCGGCTCGTCATCCGTGGGCTGGGGATCGACCGCCACCCCGAGCTGCTGACGATGTACTTCGCGAACTACCGCCGCCTCGTCTTCCTGTCCCAGCGCCAGGATCCCGAGCTCCTCGCCGCCGCGCGGCGCGCCGCGCGCACGCTCGGGCTCGCCTTCCGCCACGTGCCGACCGGCCACGGCGACCTCGCAGCCCCCATCGCGCGCCTCGCGGCCGAGCTGCCGGCATACGTCACGGCCGAGCCGGCACGGTCGAGGGCCCGCCCCACGGCGCAACCGCCGGCCGGAGCCGCCTGACATGCCCGGCACGCTCATCACGATCTACTGGCGCGACATCCCCGCCCAGGTCCTCGCACGGCAGGGGCGGACGGCGCACAAGGTCGTCCTCCACCCGCGCTTCCAGGTCGCGATCGATCGGGCGGCCATGCGCGCCGGCAAGAAGTCGGCGAGCGACTACATCGGCGAGTGGCGCCGCGAGCAGCGCCGCTGCGGCGACGACCTCACGGCCGAGGCGGAGGCCGAGGCGCGCCGCCTCGAGGAGGAATTCACCCGCGACCGGCTCGCCCGGCTCATCGCCGCGGGCGGGCTGGAGCCCGAGAAGGCGGCGGCGACGTGACCCGCACCGTGGTCAGCTCCGCGACGCGCGAGGTCGTCATCGGCTTCGACCGCCCGTTCGTCGTCATCGGCGAGCGGATCAACCCGACCGGTCGGGCGCGCCTCGCCGAGGAGATGAAGGCGGGCGACTTCAGCCGCGTCCAGGCC
>VBHW01000004.1:0-7470 GCA_005881055.1 Chloroflexota bacterium | reverse complement strand
TGACTCGTCGATCGTCGACGCGCTCGAAGCCGGGCTCGCCGTCTACCAGGGCAAGCCGCTCGTGAACTCCGTCACCGGGGAGGAGGAGCGGCTCGAGCGCGTCCTGCCCCTCGTCGCGAAGCACGGCGCCGCGGTCGTCGCGATCTCGAACGACGACACGGGCATCTCGACCGACCCGGACGTGCGGTTCGAGGTCGCCCGGAAGATCGTCGAGCGCGCGGCCGACCATGGGATCCCGCGCGAGGACGTCATCGTCGACCCGCTCGTCATGCCGATCGGCGCGATGGGCACGGCCGGACAGCAGGTCTTCCAGCTCCTTCGCCGGCTGCGCGACGAGCTCAAGGTGAACACCACCTGCGGCGCCTCGAACGTGAGCTTCGGCCTGCCGCGCCGGGAGGGGATCAACGCCGCGTTCCTCGCGATGGCGATCGGCAACGGCCTGACGACCGCGATCACGAACCCGCTCCTGCCGGACGTCCGCGAGGCGATCATGGCCGCCGACGTCCTCATGGGCCACGACGCCGAGTGCAGTCGCTGGATCCGGGCGTTCCGAGAGCCGCCGGCCGAGGGCCAGGCCGATCGTCGGCGGGTCAACCATCGGCGGCTCGCCCGGACCGGGGCGGGCTCCGCCTCGTGAGCGGGATCGCCTGACGATGGTCGCCGAGCCGCTCGTGATCTTCACGCCGTCGGGGCGACGCGGCCATGTCCCGGCCGGGACGACCGTGCTCGACGCCGCCCGGTCGCTCGGCGTCGACATCGACTCCGTGTGCGGCGGCCGCGGCCTGTGCGGCCGCTGCCAGGTCGAGCAGAGCACCGGCGCGTTCCCGAAGCACGGCATCACGTCGGCGCCCGAGCACCTTTCGGAGCCCGCGGTGCTGGAGGCCGAGTACGACGAACGGCGCGGCCTCCCAATCGGCCGTCGCCTCAGCTGCGCGGCCCACCTCCTGGGCGACGCCGTCATCGACGTCCCGGCCGAGAGCCAGGTCCACCGCCAGGTCGTCCGCAAGGGCGTCGAGGTCCGCGCATTCGAGATCGACCCGGTCGTGCGCCTCCACTACATCGAGCTCGCGCCGCCGGACCTCGGGTCGCCGGCATCCGACCTCACCCGCGTGCTCGAGGCGCTCGAGCGGGAGTGGTCGCTCACGGGCCTCGCGATCGACCTCCCGACCATCCAGGTCCTCCAGGCGGCGCTCCGCGACGGCGCCTGGAAGGTCACGCTCGCGGTCCACGGTGGGCGTTCGATCATCGCCGCCTGGCCCGGCTTCCGCGACAAGGCGTACGGGGTCGCGATCGACGTGGGCTCGACGACGATCGCCGGCCACCTGGCCGACCTCGCCGACGGCTCGGTGCTCGCCTCACACGGCCAGATGAACCCGCAGATCCGATACGGCGAGGACCTACGTCATGCTCCACCCCGACGGGGCAGGGGAGATGACGCGAGCGGTCCGCGCCGCCCTGCGCGGCCTCGTCGGGCGGCTCGTGGCGCAGGCGGGCGTCGCTCCCGACGAGGTGCTCGAGCTGAGCGTCGTCGGCAACCCGATCATGCACCACCTCCTCCTCGGCCTCGACCCGACGCCGCTCGGGTCGGCGCCGTTCACGCTGGCCACGGACCGGGCCGTCTCCACGACCGCCGCCGCACTCGGCGTGAACGCCAACGCGGGCGCACGCGCCTACGTCCTGCCGTGCATCGCGGGGCACGTCGGCGCCGACGCCGCGGGCGTCATCCTCTCCGAGACGCCGTACGAGGCCGACGGCGTCCGGCTCGTCGTCGACGTCGGCACGAACGCGGAGATCGTGCTCGGCAACCGGCACAGGCTCCTCGCCGCGTCGAGCCCGACCGGACCGGCCTTCGAGGGCGCCCAGATCAGCTCCGGCCAGCGAGCCGCCCCGGGCGCGATCGAGCGGGTGCGGATCGACCGGGTGACGCTCGAGCCGCGCTTCAAGGTCATCGGCAGCGACCTGTGGTCCGACGAGCCCGGGTTCGCCGAGGCGACGGCGAGCCTCGCCGTCAGTGGCATCTGCGGGTCGGGGATCATCGAGGCGGTCGCCGAGCTGTTCCTCGCCGGCGTCGTCACGCCCGACGGCATCGTCGACGGCGCGCTGGCCGTGAGGTCGCCGCGCATCGTCGCGGACGGCCGGACGTTCTCGTACGTCCTCCACGAGGGCCCGCCGCGGATCGCGGTGACCCAGAACGACGTCCGGGCGATCCAGCTGGCGAAGGCCGCGCTTCGGGCGGGGACACGGCTGCTCATGGACCACTTCGGCGTGTCCGAGGTCGACGAGATCCGCCTCGCCGGCGCGTTCGGCAGCCACATCGACGTCCGCCACGCCATGGTCCTCGGGCTCATCCCGGACTGCGACCTCGCGAACGTCCGCTCCGCCGGCAACGCGGCCGGCGCGGGCGCCCTCATCGCGCTTCTCTCGGGCGCCGCGCGACGCGAGATCGAGGACGTCGTCCGCCGGGTCGAGAAGATCGAGACCGCGGTCGAGCCCCGCTTCCAGGAGCATTTCGTCGCCGCGATGGCGATCCCGCACCGCCGCGACCCGACGCCGCACCTCGCCGAGGTCGTCGACCTGCCGGTGCGCCCGGAGGCCGGCTCCGGGGCGCCGGGGGCTCGCGACCGCGCCGGACGCCGCCGGCGACCCGTTCGCGGCACCCACGGCACGCCACTCGCGCCGGTCGCGCCGGGCGCGTCGCTGGCGCCGGGTGTGCAAGAGGATCGGCGATGACCGCCACGGCCGAGGGCTCGCCCCGGCGCCGGAGCGGCGGCCACGCCGGCCGGGCGGCCGCGCGGGCCCATGCCGCGGTCGAGCGGCTGCCGTTCCTCACACGGACGCTCAAGCCGTTCGAGGTCCTCGGCGAGGAAGGCCTCGCGCTCATCGAGCACAACGCCGACACGATCCTCGAGGAGGTCGGCCTCGAGTTCCGCGGGCTGCCCGACGCGCTCCGCCTGTTCAAGGACGCCGGCGCCGACGTCGACGGCGAGCGAGTCCGGTTCCCGCGCGGCATGGCTCGCGAGATCGTCCGCGCCACGGCCCCGACGACGTTCGTCCAGGAGGCGCGCAACCCGGCGAACAACGTCCGGATCGGCGACCCGCACACGGTCTTCGCGCCGGCGTACGGATCGCCGTTCGTCCGCGACCTCGACGGCGGGCGGCGCTACGGGACGATCGAGGACTTCCGCAACTTCGTGAAGCTCGCCTACCTCAGCCCGCACCTCCACCACTCGGGCGGCACGGTCTGCGAGCCGGTCGACCTGCCGGTGAACAAGCGGCACTTCGACATGGTCTACAGCCACATCCGCTACTCGGACAAGCCGTTCATGGGCTCGGTGACGCATCCCGACCGGGCGCGCGACACCGTCCGCATGGCCGAGATCGTCTTCGGCGAGGAGCACCTCCAGAGCCACACCGTCGTCATGAGCCTCATCAACGCGAACTCCCCGCTCGTCTGGGACGGGACGATGCTCGGGGCGGCGCAGGCCTATGCCGAGGCGAACCAGGCGACGATCATCACTCCGTTCATCCTCGCCGGGGCGATGGCGCCGGTGACGGCCGCCGGGGTGGCCGCCCAGACCCTCGCCGAGGCGCTCGGCGGCATGGCGTTCGTCCAGCTCGTGCGACCGGGCGCACCGGTCGTCCTCGGCTCGTTCGCGAGCTCCCTGTCGATGCAGTCGGGCGCGCCGACGTTCGGGACCCCGGAGCCCGCCCTCGTCCTGTACGCGATGGCGGCCCTCGCCCGTCGCCTGGGCGTCCCGTTCCGGTCGGGCGGCAGCCTGTGCGCCTCGAAGGTCCCCGATGCCCAGGCCGCATACGAGTCGGCGGCGACGCTCCAGCCGACGATCCTCGCCGGCGTGAACTTCGTCCTCCATGCTGCCGGCTGGCTCGAGGGCGGGCTGACCATGGGCTACGAGAAGTTCATCGTCGACGCCGACCAGTGCGGGATGATGGGAGTATTCGTCAAGGGGATCGACCTCTCGGAGAACGGTCAGGCGCTCGACGCGATCCGCGCCAATGGCCCCGGGCAGCATTTCCTCGGCAGCGCGCACACGCTCGCGAACTTCGAGACCGCGTTCTACCGGTCGGAGATCGCCGACAACAACAGCTTCGAGCAGTGGCTCGAGGACGGCTCGCTCGACGCGCCGGCCCGCGCGAACAGGATCTGGAAGCGGATGCTCGCGGCGTACGAGCCGCCGCCGCTCGATCCCGCGATCGACGAGGCGCTCGGCGACTTCATCGCCCGGCGCAAGGCGTCGTTCCCGGATTCGGACGTGTGATGGCGATGGCGATCTTCCGTCGACGACCCTCGCTCGACCCCGCCGAGAGCCTGGCGCTCGCCCGCATCCTCGCCCGGCCCACCCTCGAGCTCGTGCCGCTGCGCAGCGCGCTCGACCACGTGCCGGCGCTGCCCCGTGGCGCGACGGTGTCGATCACGGCGCCTCGCCGAGGAGCTCGCCGGCCGCGGGTTCCGCGCCGTGCCCCACCTCTCCGCGCGGATGGTCCGCGACAAGGTGCACCTGCGCGAGCTCCTCGTTCGCCTGGAGGGATCGGGCGTGGAGCGGGCGTTCGTCGTCGGCGGCGATTCGACGGAGCCGGGCGACTTCCCCGACGGCCTCTCGCTCCTCAGGGCGATGGCCGACATCGGCCATCCGCTCCGCGAGGTCGGGATCCCGTGCTATCCGGAGGGACACGCGTTCATCCCCGACGATGGCCTCCTCGAGGCGCTCGCGGCGAAGGCGCCCTACGCGGAGTACATGACGACGCAGCTCTGCTTCGATCCGGGGGCGATCGCGAGCTGGCTCGGCGCTCGTCGCGCCGAGGGGTTCCGCCTGCCGGTCGAGATCGGCCTGCCGGGCGTCGCGGAGGTCCACAAGCTCGTGCGGATCGCGACACGTATCGGTGTCCGCGACTCGGGGCGGTTCCTTGCGAAGAATGCCGGCCTCGTCGCGCGGCTCCTCCGGCCCGGAGGCTCGCGGCGGACCCGGTCGCCGACGTCTGCGGCGTCCACCTGTACACGTTCAACGAGGTCGAGACGACGGAGGCGTGGCGCCGGCAGTACCTCGCCCGCCTCGTCGTCGGAGAACCGGCGGCCTGGCCGGAGTCGGCGGCATGATCGGGATCGGCGGGAGTGTCGGCGACCGCGGCGGGACGCGCGACCGCTGGCGGGAGCTCCTCGCGACGTCGGGGATCATCCTGGCCGACGGCGCGATGGGGACCCAGCTGTTCGAGGCGGGCCTCCAGTTCGGCGACCCGCCCGAGGTCTGGAACATCACCCAGCCGGACGTCGTCCGGCGGATCCATCGCGGGTACCTCGAAGCAGGCTCGCGGATCGTGCTCACGAACACGTTCGGCGGCAACCGGCTGCGCCTCGCGCTCGGTGGCCTCGAGAGCCGGGTGGCCGAGCTGAACCGCACCGCGGCGATCCTCCTGCGAGCCGAGGTCGACGCCGCGGGAGGCGACGCGCTCGTCGCCGGCGACATCGGCCCCAGCGGGCTCATCATGGCGCCGCTCGGGACGCTCGAGCGCGACGAGGCGATCGACGCGTTCGCCGAGCAGGCGGCGGCGCTCGTCGCCGGTGGCGTCGACGTCGTCTGGATCGAGACGATGTCCGATCTCGCCGAGATCAGCGCGGCGATCGAGGGCGTGCGCCGTGCGTCCGCTGATGTGCCGATCATCGCCACGATGACGTTCGACACCCGGGGCCACACGATGATGGGCGTCTCGCCCGAGCGGGCGGCCGAGGCGCTGCTGGCCGCCGGAGCCGACGCGGTCGGTGGCAACTGCGGGAACGGCCCGGAGGAGCTCCTGCCGGTGCTCGAGAAGATGCGCGCCGTGGCGCCCGACGCGGTTCTTGTCGCGAAGCCGAACGTCGGGATGCCCCAACTCGTCGACGGCCGCGCGGTCTACCTCAGCGATCCTGCCGCGATGGCCGTCCGTGCCGTCGAGATGCGGGGCGCCGGCGCGACGATCGTCGGCGCATGTTGCGGCAGCACGGCCGCCCACCTGCGCGCGATGGCCGACGCCCTCGAGGTCGTGCCGGCCTGACCGTGCGTGCCCGGTCGGCCGATCGCGCGGACGCCGTGTCGATTGCCGCGATCTACAACGAGGGCATCGAGGACCGGCTGGCGACATTCGAGACGCGACCCCGGACGGTCGCGGACATCGAGCGCTGGTTCGACGACGCCCTCCCGATCGTGGTCGTCGACGACGACGCGAGCCGGGTCGTCGGCTGGGCCGCGGCGCACCCGTACCGGCCGGACCGTGAGGCCTATGCGGGCATCGCGGAGTTCTCGGTCTACGTCGCGCGGGCGGCGCGTGGGCGCGGCGCCGGCCGTCTCGCGGTCGAGGCGCTGGCGCAGGAAGCCGAGGCTCGCGGGATCTGGAAGCTCGTCTCACGGATCTTCCCGGAGAACGTCGCCAGCCTCGCGCTGTGCCGCTCGAGCCGCGTCCGCGAGGTCGGGGTCTACCGGCGGCACGGCCGGCGCGATGGCGAGTGGCGCGACTGCGTCACCGTCGAGCGACTCCTCGGCGAGGCCCTGGCGGACTGACCCCGTCGGGTGCCCTCGGCGGCCCGCGGAAACCGATGCCTCCGCCCTCGACGTAGGGGTGGTTGTCGGGCAACGCGATCGACCCGGCAGGTAACCGGAGGACACGCCGTCATGACCCTCGAACCACGCACCCTGGGCGCCTATCGCCTGCCGTTCCTCGGCGGGGTTGCCCTCGTGCTCATCGTCGCGGCCTGCTCGACCGGGGCGACCGCCGCCCCGAGCGCCGCCCCACCGTCGGTCGCCGCGTCCGCGTCACCATCGACCGCTGCGGCGTCGCCGAGTGCCGCCAGCCCATCCGCCGCGACGGGACAGACCTACGAGGTCACCGTCGCCACGGACGCCAAGATCGGCAAGTACCTCGCCGCAGAGGACGGCAAGACGCTGTACGCATTCAAGAAGGACACCGCCGGAACGAGCAACTGCAACGGCAGCTGCGCGCAGTCCTGGCCTCCATTCACGCTCGACACGGGCGAGCAGGTCAAGGGCGCCGCGGGCGTCGGCGGCACGTTCGCGACGATCGCCCGCTCCGACGGGTCGATGCAGGTCACCTACAACGGCGCCCCGCTCTACTACTTCGCGAGCGATTCGAAGGCCGGCGACGTGAACGGCCAGGGCGTCGGTAACGTGTGGTTCGCCGCGACGCCGTAGTCGTCAGGCACTCACCTCCCCGGCCGGCTCGTTTCTTCCCTGGATCGAGCCGGCCCTTTGATTCCGGCCGTGCCCGCCGCCGTTCCGGGAAGGCGTCCCAGTTCTGCAGCATTTCGTGGCCAGATTTTCGTGGACGGAGAATTGGGCCGCCGGGAGGCGCCCCGCGATGCACCCGGTGGGCATCACCGCCGACGGCAGGAGTGGATTTGTTCCCGCACCGTGCTCGGCTCGGGACGATCTCGATGCCAAGCCAACTCAGGGAGGCGTCCCGATT
>VBHW01000397.1 GCA_005881055.1 Chloroflexota bacterium | reverse complement strand
CCCGTTCCGACCGACAACGGCGGCAAGCCGTGCCACGGCAACAAGTGCGAGCCTCAGCCGGGCCCGACCCCGCCACCTTCGCCCACCCCGGCTCCGACACCGGCCGCGACGACCAAGCCGCGGGTCGTACGCCGCCGTCGGCTCGCGCTGCGGGTCACGCGCCGGAGAAGCACGGGTGGCGTGGCGCCTGACGCGGATCCGGGTGATCTGAGGCCTGAGGCTCAGCTGTAGCCCCGACTGCAGCCGCTCGTTCAGGCCTCGGACGTCGTCTTGCATCACGCGCAAACAACCACGCCCCCCTTGCACGGGGTGCAAGTAACGGCCGATTCATGGTTTGAGCTTGACCCGGTTTCACGGACACCGAATTGTTTGCGCGGAGTTGGAGGTGTCCGTTGGGGAGGAAGTCCAAGTTCAGCCCGGAGTTCCAGACGGCGGCCGTCCGGTTGTTGCTCGAGCCCGGCGCGACCAACGAATCGGTCGGTCGTGACCTCGGTCTCAGCCGGGAGACGATCCGCAAGTGGGCCAAGCGACTCGCCGCCGTCGCCGACCCGGACGTGCGCCGGGCGCGCGAGGATCATGCCGAGCTGGTTCGGCTCCGGCGCCGGGTCAGGGTCCTCGAGGAGGAACGGGAGATCCTGGCAAAAGCAGCGGCCTTCCGCGCCCGGGAGACCGAGCGGCCACGCTGACCGTGTACCGCTTCGTCGCGCGTGAGAGGGCCAGCCATCACGTCCTCACCCTGTGCCGCGTGCTCGGCGTCTCCCCGAGCGCGTACCGGGCTTGGGCGACCCAGCGGCCGTCGCCGCGAGCCCAGGCCGACGCCGCCCTGCTCGAGACGATCCGCGCTGCCTTCCGCGTCAGCCGGGGCACGTACGGCGCACCGCGGATCCACGCCGAGCTGCGGGCGACGGGGGTCCGGGTTGGCCGCAAGCGGGTCGCCCGCCTGATGCGCTCCGCCGGGCTGGTCGGCATTCACCGACGGCGACGAACGGCCCCCACACCGCGACCGCCAGTCCGGGCCGCCACCACCCCTGCTGATCTCGTCCGCCGTGATTTCCGGGCCGCCGGTCCCGATCGCCTGTGGGTGGCCGACATCACGTCGGTCCCGACCGCTGCCGGCTTCCTCCACCTGGCGGCGATCGTCGACGCCTGGAGCCGCCGGGTTGTCGGATGGTCGATGGCCGACCATCTCCGGACCGAGCTCGTCATCGCCGCGCTCGATGCCGCGCTCGCGGCGCGTCGGCCCGGTCCGGGTCTCGTCCATCACTCCGATCGCGGGACGCAGTACACGAGCATCGCGCTCGGTGGCCGTCTGGCGGAGGCCGGGATCTACCCGTCGGTCGGCGCGCCGGGGAGCGCATACGACAATGCCCTCGCCGAGAGCTTCTTCGCGTCGCTCGAGACCGAGCTCATCGACCGGGCCGCGTGGCATTCTCATGCCGAGGCGCGAGCCGCTCTGTTCGACTGGATCGAGCGCTTCTACAACCGGACGCGACGCCATTCGGCGCTCGACTATCTGTCGCCCGACGAGTTCGAGAGGAGGCACCACCACGATCACTGGCTGACAAACGACCAGCCGTGAAACCGGGTCAACTCCAGTCTCCCGGGTCGAGAACCTCGTCCTCGCGGCCGTGATCGTCCTGATGGTCCTGCGACCGGCCTAACCGCCCGGCGGCCCCTCGCGCGCGCCGATGAACTGCGTGCCGAAGCGGCCCTTGATGCACAGGTGGCCGCTCGTCACGTCGTGATCCATCGGCGAGGTGACCTTGACGATCTCGTTGTCCTGGACGTGCACGTCCCACGTGCCCGCCGCCCGCATCTCGTGCTCCGAGCGGAACATGAGCGCCCCGGTCGGGCACACGCCGATACAGTTGCCGCAGTACACGCACGCCGAATCGGGCAGGCCGACGTTCCACTCCGTCGAGATCCGCGCGTCGAAGCCGCGGCCGGCGACGGCAATTGCGAACGTATTCTGGGCGTCGACCCCGCAGGCCTCGACGCACTTGTAGCAGAGGATGCAGCGGGCGTAGTCCCGGACGTACAGCTCGTTGTCGACCTTGACAGGCTGGCCGACGGTGGCGGCCTCGGCGTCGCCCCCGGGCGCATGGTGATGGCCCGGCTCGCGGGCATCGCGCTCGTCGGCGTCGGCTGGCAGCGACGGCTCGCCGTACCGTGCCGGGTCCGCCCCGTATCGCGCCATGTACCCGGCGATCGAGCCGTCGGGCGCCTTCGGCCCAGCGAGCGAGACGTCGACGGACGAGCCGAGGAACTCGAGCACCATCTTCCGGGAGTGGCGCACCCGCTCGCTGTCGGTCTTGACGTCCATCCCGGCCTCGACGCTGCGCGAGCATGCGGGAACGAGCACGCGCGAGCCCGTCACCTCGACGACGCATACGCGGCAGACGTTGACCGGCGTGAGGTTGTCGAGATAGCAGAGGGTCGGCGTGTCGATGCCCTGGGCACGACAGGCGTCGAGGATCGTCGAGCCGGCCGGAACGCTGACCGGGACCCCGTCGATCATGAGCTCCACCGGCTCCGGCGCCGCGGCCGGCGGGGCGCTCGGTGGCCGGCTCGGCCGGGCGGGCGGCTCGTAGATGATCCGCTCGACGCTCATGGCCCGACTACCATGTTCCGCAGCGCGCTCTCGATCGCCGACGACGCGGTCTGGCCGAGCCCGCAGATCGACGCGTCGCGCATGGCCTGCCCGATCTCGCGCAGGAGCTCCACCTCGTAGCCCGGTCCCCGCAACGGGCGGTCCGTCGCGAGCCGGGCGAGCAGCTCCTCCTGGCGGGCCGTGCCGACGCGGCACGGGACGCATTGCCCGCACGACTCGTCGCGGAAGAACGCCGCGATGCGGCGCAGCATCCCGACCATGTCGGTCGAATGGTCGAAGACCATGACGACGCCCGAGCCGAGGGTCGCACCAATCGCCCGCGTCCCCTCGAACGTAAGGGGGGTGTCGAGGGCATCAGGTCCGACGAACACGCCCGCGGCTCCGCCGAGGAGGATGGCCCGGATCGCCTCGTCCATCGGTCCGTCCGCGACAGGTCCGCCCGCGTGACCGGCGACCCCGCCGGCCATCTCGATGAGCGCGCGGAGGGTCGTGCCGAACGGGACCTCGTACAGCCCGGGTCGGACGACGTGGCCGCTCAGGCAGAAGAGCTTCGGGCCGGTCGAGCCCTCGGTGCCAATGCCCGCGTACTGCGTGCCTCCGAGCCCATCGGCGAGGATGAGATTCACGTTGGCGAGCGTCTCGACGTTGTTGACGAGCGTCGGCTTCCCGAACAGGCCGACGGCGACGGGGAACGGCGGCTTGTTGCGCGGCTCGGCGCGCTTGCCCTCGATCGACGCCGGCGATGTATGCCCCGGCGCCGCGGCGCAGCTCGATGTCGAACGTCGTTCCCGAGCCGAGGATGTCGGGCCCGAGGAGCCCGGCCGCCCGGGCGGCCTCGATCGCGTTCGAGACGCGAGCCGCCGCCAGCGGGTACTCCGCCCGGAGGTAGAGGTAGCCGCGCTCCGCGCCGACGGCGATTCCGGCGATCGTCATCGCCTCGATCGTCGCGAACGGGTCCTCCTCGAGAAGGATGCGGTCCTTGAACGTGCCCGGCTCGGACTCGTCGGCGTTGCACACGACATAGCGCAACCCCGTGGGCTGGTCGGCCACGGCCGCCCACTTGCGGCCCGTCGGGAATGCGGCGCCGCCACGGCCGACGAGCCCGGAAGCGGTCACCTCGTCGATCACCGCTCGTGGGCCGGCGGCGATTGCGTTCGCGAGGGCCCGGTATCCGCCGTGTGCCCGGTAGTCGTCGAGGCTGGTGGGGTCGATCCGCCCAACCCGCGCGAGGATGCGGAGGTCGGCACTGAGCGTCGAACCCGCTCGAGACGGGCCGACGGGGGCTGCGCGTCGTGCAATGCGCTCGCGCCCGGGCTCGGGGCGGTTCCTACCGCGTCGAGCCGGGCCATCACGCCGACCGCGTCAATTGGGCCAACGGACGTCGTCTCCGGCTCTTCGCCGGCGATCGTGAACATCGCGGCCGGGGCGACCTCGCACATGCCCAGGCATGGGCTGCGCATCCACGTCACGCCTCCGCCCTGTGCCGGCTCCCCGGCCGTGCTGAGCGATCGCTCGAGGGCGCCGCACGTCTCCTCGGCACCGGCCAGCCGGCAGGCGATGTCGTCGCAGATGTGGGCCACGACTGGTGGTCGGGCCGTCGTCGCGAACATCGCATAGAACGTCGCCACGCCGTACGCCTCCGCCGGCGGGACCGTCAGTCGGCGGCAGACGTAGGCCAGGGCCGGCTGGCTGATCCAGCCCATGCGCGATTGCACGCCGTGCAGCGCCGGGAGGAGGAGGTCGCGCCGGGCTCGCGCTTCGTGACCGCCGCGCGCCGCGTGGCCGCCGGCCTCGTCGCCGGCGGCGCCTGCCCGGAGGCCGCCGCGCCACATCGAAACCGGCGGCCCGATCTCCGGATCGAGGACCGCGTCCACGGCAGCCCGCTCGGCCGGGCTGGCCAGCGGAGCCACGACGTGGAGATCCATCTCGAACGCAGTGTAGCGAGCCACCCTCGGCGGGCGGGGCGGCGCGCGTTCCCCGCGGCTACTGGACCAGGGCGAAAGTTGCCAGCTCCGTTTCATCGCCTCATGCGTCTGGAGATGACACACGCGTGTCGCAACCGTGATGTCACCCGGGCGGATCAGACCGGAGCGAGTTCGTGGGCTGGCAGCTTCTCGATA
>VBHW01000396.1 GCA_005881055.1 Chloroflexota bacterium | reverse complement strand
GCCTTCCGCGGGCGATCCCGAGTCGAATTTGCTCCTGCCGGCCGACGATCCGGCGATCTTCGGGCTCGACGTCGACGGCCTTGCGGACCAGTGGCGCTTCGCGATGGAGCGGGCGCCGATGTCGGCCGAAGCGATGACCGGGGCCGACCGCCGCGCGCAACGCCTCGGCATGCCGACGGCCCGGCTCATGGAGCATGCGGGAACGGCCGTTGCCGCGGTCGCGCACGCCGTCGCGGTGGAGCACGGGCGGTGGGGATCGGGGCCGATCCTCGTCCTCGCGGGGCCCGGGAACAACGGCGGTGACGGGTTCGTGGCCGCCCGTCGGCTGGCGCAGCGGGGCGCCCAGGTCGTCGTCGGCTTCGTGTCGTCGGCAGCGCGGCCGGAGGGCCAGGCGACTGGCCCGAACTGGGATCGACTCGGCGCGATCGCGAACGTCTCGCGGATCCACGCCGAAGGAGCCCGTGACGTGGCCGTCCTGGCGCAGGGGATCGAGCGCGCCGCCGTGATCGTCGATGCCCTGCTGGGCACCGGCGTTCGCGGGGCCCTGCGGGAGCCGATCCGATCGGCGGTCGACCTCACCCGCCGAGCCAGGGAGGCCGGCGTCCCGGTCGTGGCCGTCGACACGCCGACCCCCGACGGCGGTCGACCTCACGAGCGGCGAGGCATCCGATCCGGTCGTCCGAGCCGACGTCACCGTCACGTTCCATCGGCCCAAGGTCGGCCTCCGGACGAAGAAGGGCGCCGCAATGGCCGGCCGAGTCCTCGTCGCGCCTATCGGCATCCCGGCCGAGGCAGATCGTGGCTGACGCGGGGCCGAATCGAACTCCGGG
>VBHW01000395.1 GCA_005881055.1 Chloroflexota bacterium | reverse complement strand
GGCCCGCGACGCGCGCAACTTCGAGCGCGCCGATGCGCTGCGCGCCGAGCTCCTCGCGATGGGCTTCGAGCTCACCGACCGCGCCGACGGCACGACGACCTGGCGGCCTGTCGCCCGCCACTGAAGGAGCAGGTGCCGGGTCCCCGGCGCCTAGTGCCGGGACGGGACGGTCACCGAGCCGGCCAGGTCGAGGCGCCCACCGAACCGGTCGAGGATCCGGTAGAAGTTGCGCTTCGACAGCCGGTCCCGCTCCTCGGCCGGCGTCCCGGTCCACGCCCGATGCTCGTGGCGGGTGGCCGGCAGGCCGGGCACGACGACCGCGCGCCTCGGCGTTCGTCCCTCGCCCTCATCGCGCAGGACGAGGCTCCACCAGATGTCGAGGTTGCGGTAGAAGCGGAACTTCTCGTCGAGCGGCCCCCGGGAGACGTAGTCGGCGCGCCTGAAGTCAGCGTCGGCGCCCATGGCCTCCTCGAAGTGCCGCAGGTCGGCGGTCCGTAGGCCCCAACCGCCGGCGACGCCGACACCGGGATCCTCGAGCGCACGGACGAGCGGGCCGATGATGTCGCCGGTCGGCTCCACGCTCGGGTCGAGGAGGACGACGACAAGTCCGAGTGCGCGCCGGATGCCGGCGTTGAGCGCGGCACCCGAACCGAGCGACGCGCTCGTGCGGACGACCTCCGGCGAAGGGTGCTCGATCGACTCGAGGGCCCGGAGATCCGCCTCATCGGTGGCTGGATCGGCAACGATGACGACCTCGGTGCCCTCCGGCGCGTCGCCACCGATGCCACGAACGGCGCGACCGACGTCCTCAGGCCAGCCGTCGTCGACGATGACGACGGTCGCCAGGCCCGACGTGGGCTCCCCGAGCCGGGACGGCACCGAGGAGCTCGACCCGTAGCGCGTGATCCCGCCGGTCGAGACGTCCGGCGGATGCGAGGGCTCGAGGTCGAAGTCGATCCCGCGATCGACGACCTTCCAGCCGGCCGCCTCGATCTCGGCGCGCAGGGCATCCGCCCGGGTCCAGTCCTTCGCCGCTCGGGCCTCGCGCCGAGCGTGGGCGAGGTCGAGGACCTCCTGTGGGACGTGCGGTCGGGTCACGCGATGCTCCTATGTCAAGCCGCGGCCGCCAAACCCGAAGGCGAGGCGGCGCGGGCGGCTTCATCGTTGCGCATCCGGCGGAAGACCTCGTCGCTGATCCGGCGGCGCAGAGCGCGGATCGCCTCGGTCTTCGTGTTCCCTTGCGCCCGGCGGTGCTCGAGGTATGTCCGGCCTGCTCCCTCCCGCTGGAGCTGGGTGATCGCGATCCGGTGGAGGGCGACGTTGAGTTGTCGGTTGCCGGTCCGACTCAGGCGGTGGCGCTCGGCGTTGCCCGACCAGACGGGCAGCGGCGCCGAGCCGTTGTGGCGGGCGAAGGCGGCCCGTGACCGGAAGCGCCCGATGCCGGCCGTCTCGCCGACGAGCTTGGCCGCGGTCAGCGGGCCACAGCCGGTCAGGGCCAGGAGCGACGGAGCCAGAGCCCGTGACGAGGCGAGCGATCTCGCGCTCGAGGTCGTTGATCGTCGCCGTCAGCGTCCGGATCCGGACGACCAGCTCGCGGGCGATCCGGCCGACCGTCCCGGGAGCATCGGCCAGGTCCCGCTCGAGCCCGGCCAGGACGACCGCCCGGTTGAGGCTCCGGATCGGCGGCTCCGAGCCCGGCTCGAGCTCGTGGAGATGCCAGCGGAGGCGGTTCTCGGCCCGGGTGCGCTCGGCCACGAGGTCCTCGCGATGGTCGACCAGGAGGCGGACCTCGCGGTCGGGCCCATCGAGGGTGGCGACCGGGAGGTCCTCGCGGAGGGCCGCCCGGGCGACGGCCAGGGCGTCGATCGGGTCGCTCTTGCCAGGCTCCCGGCTCGAGCGGCGGGCGCCGGCCATCAGCTTGGGCGGCACCCGGACGACCGCCTCGCCGGCGACGAGCAGGTCGGTCGACAGGCGCTGGCTGAGGTGGCGGCAGTCCTCGAGCGCCCACGTCCGCTCGGCGAACCGGGCGGCCCAGCGGACGAGCTCGAGATGGCCCGCGCTCGTCGCCGGGAGGGTCCGCTCGGCGAGCTTCCGGCCGGTTCCGTCGACGGCCACCGCGGTGTGGCTGCGCTTGTGCGAATCGATCCCGATGACGATCATCTCCGCTGTTGCCTCCTGATCAGGGGTGACGCTCCGGACCGGCCGGTGGACACGCCTGAGTGGGGGCGGTTACCACGCTCCTATGAAGTCACACCGGCCGGTCCGATCCATGCCCGGCGACCGGCAGATCCCATGGATGCCACACCAGTCTCGGGCGGGCATGGAGCCTAAGAGCCAAGTCGCCGAGCTCCGACAGGGTGACACTCAGGGGAGCCTACCGGCGGCCCAGTCTTGCCCTCCGGTCGATTCGCGATGCGCGGGGCGGTAACGGGTCGGCGTGTCCAGCGTGGGCTG
>VBHW01000392.1:2419-2815 GCA_005881055.1 Chloroflexota bacterium | reverse complement strand
GGCGAGCTGGTTGATGATGATGAGGTCGCCGCCGGCATCGAGGAAGTCGATCGCGCGAGTGCCCGGCGGGATCGACGCCACCGCGGTCGCCCCGAGCGCATCGGAGATCACGACGCCGCGGAAGCCGAGGTCACCGCGCAGGATCCCGCCGATGACGATCGGCGAGAAGACCGCGAGGTGCGCGGGGTCGATCTTCTCGTAGGTCGCGAGCGAGACCATGACGAACGGGACGCGCGTGTCCACCGCCCGCGCGAACGGCTGGAGATAAGGATCATTGCGGGTCGTGACCGCGTCGTCGACGTTCGCCGTGTAGTCCGTGTGCCCCGTGACGCGGCCGAGACCAGGGAAGTGCTTCACGGTCGTCGAAACGCCCGCCTGGCGCATCCCGACGATGAA
>VBHW01000392.1:0-2359 GCA_005881055.1 Chloroflexota bacterium | reverse complement strand
CTGAGCGTCGGTGCCCGGCGGGACGGTGTCGGCGACCGGCGCGAAGTCGAGGTTGATGCCCGCGGCAGCGAGCTCCCTCCCCCACCGCGCGGCCATCGCCTGCAGGGTCGCCGGCGCCAGCGTGCCCTGGTCGAGCGCCGACGGAATCCGGTCGAACCCGGGGCCGGCCAGGCCCTGGATCTGGCCACCCTCCTGGTTGGCGGCGACGAGGAAGCCGACCCGGTCGGTCGTGGCCTGCGTGGCCTGCGCCTGGACGGCGTCGGTCACCTGGCGGACCGCGGTGACCCCCTCGGCGGTCTGTGTCGTGAATGCCACCGAGCCGAAGTGGTACGTGGCGATCGCGGCGCGCTCCGGCGAGTCGAGGCGGTCGTATTTGAGCCCGATCATGAAGATCTGGCCGATCCGCTGTGCCTCGGTCATGGAGGCGAGCACCTGGGCCGCGCAGCTGATCCCGGGCGTCGGTGCAGCGGTCGCGGGGGGCGGTGTCTTGGGAGCGGCAGTCGCCTTCGGCGACTCGGTGGGACTCACGGGCGAGGGTGAGCTCGACGGTGAGCTCGAGGGTGAGCTCGACGGTGCGCTCGACAGTGCGCTCGAGGCTGCGCTCGAGGGCGATGGCGTCGCGATCGACGCGCTCGGAGACTCGGTCGGCGTGTACGACGCGGCGCACCCGCCGATGAGGGAGGCCAGCACCGCGACGGCAAGGCCGCGCGCGGCTCGGCTCGTATGGATGGACGGCATGCGACCTCGCTCTCATGGCCCCGCTGACGTTGGGGCCGATCCCAAGAGCGAGACGAACCGTCGGTCTGGATGTGACGCGGTCGGCGGCGGCCAGGGCAGCCGGGGACGTCGTCCGCCAGCCGCCCGTTGTTTCAGTCGATTACTTGAAGTAGCCGGTGACGTCGAGCAGCAGGGCGGTCGTCTGGCCGCTGCCGGACTTGTACACGAGGGAGAGCGAGCCGCTCCCGTTCACCGGAACGGTGACACCGTTCGCCCGGTTGTCGGCGCGGGGGAAGTTGATGGTGGACGTCGGCGGCGTGGCGGTCGGGCTGGGCGTGATCGACGCGTAGCCGGACTGCGTCTGCCTCGTCACCGTGAGGTTGCCGGTGATCGCCTCGGCGCCAGTGGGGACGCCCACGTGACCGTCGACGACGATCGTTTGGGGGACGCTCGCCCGAAACATCGTGATGCCGGTTGGGATGCCCACCCGCGGGTCGAGCCTTCGCCCGGGATTGAGCGGGAAGAAATGCAGGCCGCTGAGGTCGTTGAGGTAGTAGCCGCTCACGTCGAGGATGAGATCGGTCGTGCTGCCAGCCGCGCCGATGTAGACCGCCGAGAGTGACCCGGTCGCGCTCAGGGGCACCGTGAGTCCATTGGCCCGGTTGTCGCCGAGCGGGAAGTTGATCGTCGACGTGGACGGGGTGGCGGTGGCGTCTGGAGTGACCGAAACGAATCCTCGTGCGGTCTGCTTCGTGACGGTCAGGTTTCCGCTGATCGCGACAGCATCCGATGGAACTCCCATGACCCCACCGACCTGGAACGTCTGCGGCGTCCCGGCGACAAAGGGCCCCGGGAGACCGACGGGCACGCGAGTGTCAAGGAGTCGGACCGGCGTGATGGAGTTGTAGGTCGCCCCTGTGTCGTCCTCGAGGAAGTAGCCCGTGACGTCGAGGATGAGGTGCGTGGTCCTGCCGGCTCCGGCCGTGTAGACGGCGGAGAGCTTGCCGTCCGCGCTGAGTCGCGCCGTGAGGTTGTTCGCGCGGTTGTCGCCGACCGGGAAATTGATCGTCGACGTGGGGGGCGAGCTCGTCGGTGTGGGCGTCAGCGGCACGAATCCCGCGGCCGTCTGCCTCGTGACCGTGAGGTTGGCAGTGATCGCTTTGGCGTTCGCCGGGACGCCGGGTGCGCCGGCCACCTGGAACGTCCTGGGCGTGTGCGCGAAGAACACGCCGCTGAGTCCAACGCCGCTCCGAGTATCGAGGAGGCGGACGGGAGTGATCGAGACGTACGTCGATCCGACGCCGGTCTTCATCTGGGTGACGTTCGTCGCCCAGTCCGTCGAGTGCGCGAACTCACCCGCCTGCCAGACGGCGTTGGGATCCTGGGGATCCTGGGCGACACCGACGTAGTCGCCCCAGCGGGTGCCGTTGTACGCTGAGTCGCCGGCCCCCAACTGTTGCGGCGCGCTCAGCGAGTTGGCGGCGTCCGATGGGCGCTGGTACGCGCCGTACGTCGACGCGTAGTGGCCGGCCGTGGCTGAGGATTGTGTCCAGGCGACGTGTAGCGTGCCGTTGCCGCTGACGCCGATCCCGCCCATGTAGAGATCCTCGCCGGTCTTGGCGACGAGGAAGTCCTGGAGCAG
>VBHW01000391.1 GCA_005881055.1 Chloroflexota bacterium | reverse complement strand
GGCGAAACCGGCGTACTGGCGCATCGTCCAGAGGCGGGAGCGGTACATCGTCGGCTGGACGCCGCGGGTAAACGGGAACTCGCCCGGGAGGCCCAGGTCGCGCGCCTCGTCGAGGCTCGCGACGTCGGCGGGCGTGTAGACGTCCGCGATCTCGATGCCCGAGCTTGTCTCGAACCGTTCGCGCCGCTCCGGGGCGGACGCGAGGGCCTTCGCCCGGACGGTCTCCCGCCAGGCGTCTCGACGCGGATCGGGAGCCGGCGCTCCGCGATCGGGGCTCACCGGATCACCAGGAGGAGGTCGCCGACCTCCACCTTCGCGCCGTCGCCCACCGCGACGCGCTCGACGACGCCGCCGCGTGGCGCCCGGAGCTCGTTCTGCATCTTCATCGCCTCGATGACGAGGACCTGCTGGCCTGCCTCGATCTCGTCCCCGACCGCGACCGAGACTGCCACGACGCGACCCGGGATGATGGCGCGGACCTCGTTGGACCCGCCGTGGCCGGCCCGCTCGGCCGCTCGGCCGGCGCGCTCCCGGAGCGCGGCACGCCATTCTGGCTCCGCCGTGAAGGCGAAGCGCCAGCCGTCGACGACGACCTCGATCCCCACCGCAGTTCCGCCGGCGCCGTCCGCCGAGCCTGCGACAACCCGACCGAAGCCGAGCAGGACGGCCTTCCGGTCACGGGCGGAGCCCCTCGACAGGACCGCCCGGCGGATTCCGTCGTCCCCCTGGTCGCCGGTGTCGAGCGCCGCTTCCTCGGGATCGACGACGACGGGCGCGTCATCGTCCCGGCGAGTCGCCGGCGTGGACGTCACGCGGATGCGCCGATCGACCTCGGGGTGGGCCATCATCCGCGGTCCGGCCAGCGGTCGAGCATCACGGCCCGGCCGTCCTGCCGCCAGCCATCGGCGGCCGTGAACGACGCGGCCATTACAGGCGAGGTCGCCGTGTGCGCCGTCGCGGTAGACGACAGGCCCGCCACCGTCACCGCGATCCCGTAGGCGGCGGCACGTGATGCGCGCCCGTCCCAACGCTCCGCCACCCACCCGGTTGAGACCGCGCCGGCGGCGAACGCCTCGTCGGCCGCCACCGCCCGATGGAACGGCAGGGTCGTCTGGAGGCCGGTGACCTCGACCTCCTCGAGTGTCCGGCGGAGCCGGTCGATCGCCGTCCCCCGATCCGCGGCGTGGACCATGAGCTTGGCGATGAGGTTGTCGTAGTCGGGCGGCACCCGCTCGCCGGACTCGATGGCCGTGTCGACGCGCACGCCGGGGCCCGCCGGCATCCGCCAGCGACCGACCCGGCCGGGCGTCGGGACGAAGTCCCGCGACGGGTCCTCGGCGGAGAGCCGTACCTCGATCGCGTGGCCCGCTGGATCGGCGGCGCCCTCGGCGGCCGCCCGCGCCGCGTCGGACAGGGGCCGGCCGGCGGCGCCGGTGACGAGCTCCGTGATCCCGTGCTCGACCTGGAGGCGCGTGTTCACCTCGAGGAACCAGAACGCGCCGTCCGCGTCGAGCAGGAACTCGGCCGTGGCCGCGTTGCGCAGCCCGGTCGCCTCTGCGACCTGCACCGCCAGGCCGTGCAGCCGACGTCGCGCGTCGCGATCCAGGCCCGGCGCCGGTGCCTCCTCGACGAGCTTCTGATGGCGTCGCTGGATCGAGCAGTCGCGCTCCCCAACGGCGACCACGCGCCCGGTCGCGTCGCCGAGGAG
>VBHW01000390.1 GCA_005881055.1 Chloroflexota bacterium | reverse complement strand
TCCGCTCGTCGTCCTCTACGACCGCGACTGCGCCTTCTGCACGTGGACGGCCCGCCAGCTGTGGTCGATGGATCGAGAGCACCGGCTGGAGTTCGTCCCGCTGCAGGCCGCCGCGGCGTCCGGTCGTCCGGCACTCGAGCGAGCCGCGGCCGAGCTGCCGCTGCTCGACGCGCTCCACGTCGTCGACGAGCGCCGCGGCCTCGCGGTCGCGGGCGGCCGGGCGATGCTGGCGATTCTCGACGCGCTCCCTGGCGGCTGGCTCTTACGGCCGTGGGCGGCGCTCCCGCTCGTGCCACCCCTCGTCGAGGGGACGTACCGGGTCGTCGCCCGCAACCGGCACAACATCGGCCGGTGGCTCGGGCTCGACGCATCGACCTGCGTCGCCCCTCCGGTCCGCCGCGTGACCTGAGACTGCTGCCGGAGGCGTGCCGAGGGCTGCGGACCGTCATCCAGGCACCGCACGACTACGTGTCGATCGGCCTGGCACGTCCCACGCACGAGCTCGCCTCCGGCGAGGTCCAGGGACCCATGCGGTGCATACCGGCGTGAATCGTGAATGGGGCCCAGTGTGCCGATTCCCAGTCGGGTCGTGACTAGCTGGAGTTGGCGGGTACGCGGCCGCACGCCGAAGCGAAACGCCCCTCCTCACGCGAGCTGGGCGCGGTCGAGGAAGATGCGCTCGCCGGCGAACAGGCCAGCGTCTGGGTCCCACGGAAAGTGGATGACGACCGTGAGCCGGACCCGGCGACCGGTCGCGGCCATCCCGCCGAACCGGCCGGCATGGGTCGCGGTGAGCGTCGCGATCTCCATGACACCCTGTGGGCCGATGACGATGTCGATCAGCTCGAACCGGTTGTCGGGGAACGCCGCGAACAGGGACTCGTAGAACCGCCTTGCGCCGGCGTGGCTCTCCCAGCGTTCGCCGGTCGCGGCGAGCTCGTAGACGCAGTCGGGGGACAGGGTCGCGAGCAGGCCGTCGATGTCACGCCGGTCCTCGGCGATCGAGTGGCGTTGCCACAGCCGCCGGATGCGCCGGTGGAGCTCGGGCGAGGCCGGCCAGGACAGGCGTTCCCGGATCGTCGATCGATCAGTCATCCGCCGCTCGATCAGACAGGATCCTCGGCACGCGGGCCAGGTTCGTCTCTGCGCGTGCGAGCGTCCGGAGAGGTCTCGCCCTCCTTCAGGTCGTCTCCTCGATGCGGATCTGCATCTCCGGATGGAGCGTGAGCCGCGGCAGCCCGTTGAGCCAGGAACTCCGCCGTTCGATCGCCGGCGAAGCTCGATGCAGGCTCTCTTTGGGCCGCAGGCGGGGCCGCCGTCGGGTGTGGCTGCGCCGCCTGCGATCCGGCGACGGCCGCGGCTCGTGCGTCGGAGAGGCGCTCGACGCGGATGATGACCCCGACGACGAGGACGTAGCCCACGAACGCCAAGACCGTCGTCAGGCCGCCGATGACGATCCGCGCGCGGAGATAGTCGGCCTCTGAGCCGGCGAGCAGCCGCGCGAAGTAGAAGCCGACCCGCCCCGCGATGACGCTGCCGAACAGCGTGAGCCAGGCGAGCGCGAGAATGCCGTCGCCGCCGCCTGCCGGATGGAGCTTCTGCGTCACCTCGCGGACCCGCGCCGGCATGCTGTAGAGGTTGCGGCCCATGAGGAAGTTCTCGACGAACGCGATCTGCGGCGAGACCCGCGAGTAGCCGAGGCCGAGCGCGGGCAGGTTGTCGACGACCCGGCTCAGCCAGGCCGCCCAGGCAACGAGCGCCGCGACCGCGAGGACGATCCAGACCGTCGTCAGGGACACCTGCAGGTGGCTGATCGGCATGATCGCGTCGAGGGCGAACCCGGTCGCGTGGGCCGCCGCGGCCGACGGGTCCGTCGGAGGCGGTGCCTCTTTCTCGACCTCGATCGCGACGAGGATCGCCCGCGACTGGCCGATCCAGCCGACGATGGACGCGGCCGCGGCCCCGAGGATGAGCACGCCCGCCGCGATCGCGCGCTGCCGGGAGGGACGGTACGGGCTGACCCGACGGCAGGTCGTGCGGATCGACCTCGGCGACGAGCCGCGGCGCGTGGCACTTGTAGCAGTGGTCCGACCGGCGCGTGTTGATCGACCGACAGGTCCCACAGACCCAGAGGTCCCCCCCGACCGTCATCTCAGTGCTCCGTCGCCCCGGTGAACGTGAACGCCTCGATGCGCAGGGCCGGCACGACCGACCCGCCGAGGAAGCCCTTCAGCGTCCGCCGCTCCCGGCTCACGCCGGTGACGCCGGCGAGCGCATGGAGATAGCTCTGTGTGAAGCGGAGGTTGCGGACCGGCGCGACGATCCGGCCACCCTCGACGAGGAACGTGCCGTCGCGGGTCATGCCGGTGACGATCGCGAGCTTCGGATGGACCGGGTTCGTGTAGTGGAAGCGGGTGACGAGCAGGCCGCGGTCGAGGCTCGCGACGAGGTCGGCTCGCGAGGTCGTCCCTGCGGACATGAGCATGTTCAGCGGGAACGGGCCATACGAGTTCGGGGCGGGGAGCCCGTGTCCGGTCGACTTCACCCCATCGCGAGCAGCCGTCTGCGCGTCGTAGACGACGCCCCGGCACACACCGGCCTCGACGAGCGGCACGCGCTGCTTG
>VBHW01000389.1 GCA_005881055.1 Chloroflexota bacterium | reverse complement strand
TCGGTGGCCGCCGGGCGATCAGGTCGGGATCGAACCAAGCCCCGAACGCGAGGCGGCAGAGGATCGCGAGCTTGTTCGCGGCGTCCATGCCCTCGACGTCGCCCGACGGATCGGCCTCCGCGTACCCGGCCGCCTGCGCCGCCTCGAGCGCCTGGGCGTACTCGCGGCTGTGCGTGGCCATCTCGCTGAGGATGTAGTTCGTCGTCCCGTTGACGATGCCCCGGATCCGCGAGATGCGGTTGGCGGCCAGGTCGCTGGCAATCGGCCCGAGCACCGGGATGCCGCCGCCGACCGCGGCCTCGAAGCGAAGAGGGGCGCCGGTCCGCCGCGCGACCGCCTCGAGGGCCGCGCCATGATGGGCGATGACGTGCTTGTTCGCCGTGACCACCGCCTTCCCAGCACCGAGCGCGGCCGCGATGAGCGTTCGCGCGGGTTCGTCGCCGCCCATGAGCTCCACGACGATGTCTGTGTCCTGGGCCGCGACGAGGTGCGCCGGCGCGTCGGTGAGGAGGCCTTCGTCGATCCATGCGGGCCGAGCGCCGCCGAGGTGCCGCACGGCGATGCCGACGAGCTCGAGCCGGGGACCACCGGTGGTCTCGAGCCGTTCGGCGACGGTGTCGAAGGCCCGGATGACCTCCGACCCGACGGTCCCGCCACCGAGCACGGCCACGCGGAGTCGAGCGCGAGCAGGGGACGGCCGGGTCACCGGTGCCGCGCCAACGGTCGCCAAGGCGACGCCTGATCGCCCAACGTACGCATGGCCGGCATCCTAGCCGAGGGGATGTGCCGGCTCTCGCTCGGCTCGCCGGACGGGCTCGATCGGCACCGTGCCTCCGCTACACTCGCCGACCATGACCGTCGAGACCGCGCCCGTCCCGGCGCCGATGGAAGCGCCTGCCCAGCGCCCGCGCATCTTCAGCGGCATCCAGCCGTCGGGAACCGTGCACCTCGGGAACGACCTCGGCGCCATCCGCAACTACGTCACGCTGCAGTGGGAATACGAGGCGATCTACTGCATCGTCGATTACCACGCCCTGACGAGCACGCACGAGTCCGACGTGCTCCGCGAACGGACGACGGAGATGGCGGCGTCGCTGCTCGCGCTCGGGCTCGACCCGGAGCGATGCACGCTGTTCGTCCAGAGCCACCGGCCGGAGCACACCGAATTGGCGTGGCTGCTCTGCACCGTCACTCCCGTCAGCTGGCTCGAGCGCACGCCGACCTACAAGGAGAAGCGCCAGAACCAGCCCGACGACATCAACCACGGGCTGCTCACGTATCCCGTGCTCCAGGCCGCCGACATCGTCATGTACAAGGCGTCGCTCGTCCCGGTCGGCAAGGACCAGGCCGCCCACCTCGAGCTCAGCCGGGAGATCGTCCGCGCGTTCAACGCCCGCTACGGACCGACCTTCCCCGAGCCACAGGCCGTCTTCACCGAGGCGCCGGTCGTGCTCGGCACCGACGGCGTCAAGAAGATGTCGAAGTCGCTCGGGAACACCATCGACATCTTCGTCGAGCCGGCCGCCATCCGGAAACAGGTCATGAGCATGGTCACGGACACGAAGCGGATCCTGCGGACCGACCCCGGCCGCCCGGAGGTCTGCAACGTCTGCCAGCTCCACCGCTCGTTCGGCGACGACTACGAGGAGATCTGGGACGGCGAGCGCACCGCACGGACGGGCTGCGTGGACACGAAGAAGCTGCTCGCCGATCGGATCATCGCCCACTACGCACCGGCCCGCGAGCGCTACCTCGAGCTCATGGCGCACCCGGCCGAGGTCGCCGGGATCCTCGAGGCGGGCGCCGATCGCCTGCAGCCGATGGCCGCGGCCACGATGGACGATGTCCGCCGGAAGATGGGGCTGCGGTAGTACCTGCTGAACCGGCCGTCGGCCGGTGCCGTCGACCGACCCGGGGCCCGTCGGCCGACCGAGTGGGCCGTGGCCGTAGGCCGGTGCCGCCCGTTTCGCCATTTGATTGCGTCACGGGCGTTAACCCCTGAGATGCCACCCTGCCCACGCTCGTTGCCGCGCCAGATGCTCGCCACGGCGGGAATTTGGCGCCGTTTCAGGCCGATCCGGCGGTTAACGCCCACCGGTGCGACAAATGGCGCCGATTCGGGCGGATTCGGCGCCTAACGTTAGCCACCGCGTCAGGTGGCGCAGTTTCCGGCTCCCCGACACGTCGTCGCACCCCGCGGCAGGATGCGACGCAGGGACCAACCGTCCGGAGAGCGGCCGGTGATCGG
>VBHW01000029.1 GCA_005881055.1 Chloroflexota bacterium | reverse complement strand
CCCGGCGCTCATGCTCTTCGCGCTCGTCTTCTACTGGACCCCGCCCCACTTCTGGGCGCTGTCCCTGCGCATCCGCATGGACTACGCCGCGGCTGGGGTGCCGATGCTGCCGGTCGTCCGGGGCGTCTCGGAGACGACGCGCCAGATCGGCCTCTACTCGATCCTCCTCGTCGCGGTCTCGCTCGCGCTCTGGTCGGTCGCCCGGATGGGCGCGATCTACCTCGTCGCCGCGACGGTCCTGGGCGCGATCTTCCTCTGGCGCGCGTACGCGCTGTGGCGTGCAGGGTCATCGCCCGAGGCCTCCACCGCGGGGGCGATCCGCCTCTATCGCTACTCGATCACGTACCTCAGCCTCCTGTTCCTCGCCGTCGCGGTCGACGCCCTGGTCAGCGTCCCGTTCGCCTGATCGGGCCCCCGCGGCCCGACACTGTGCGCCACCGCACGCCACGGTCAGCCCGGCGGTGGCACACTGCCGGCGCATGGACCTCCAGTTCCTCGGGGCGGCGACGACGGTGACCGGCTCGCAGTTCCTGCTGACCACGTCCCGGGCTCGCGTCCTCGTCGACTGCGGGATGTTCCAGGGCAGCCCGAACGAATCGATCCGCAATCGGATCCCCCTGGCCTACGACCCCACGAAGCTGGACGCGATCCTCATCACGCACGCCCATCTCGACCATTGCGGGCTCGTGCCGCATGTCGTAAAGGAGGGATACCGAGGCCCGATCTGGGCGACCGGGGGCACGGTCGAGCTCGCCGCGCTCGTCCTCCTCGACTCGGGCAAGCTCCAGGAGGAGTTCGCGAAGCGCGGCGCGCGCTGGGAGCGCCGCCACCCGGACGAGGCGCTCGCCGAGGACCGCGAGGAGGCTGCCGCGCTGCAGGCGGCGATCGATCTCGCGGAGGCGGGCGAGGAGCTGACGATCCCCGACGGCCCGGCGGGGGGGTACACGGTGCTGTCGCCCGGCAGCGCGGCGACCGGCGAGCACGTGCCGACGACCGTCGAGCCGGCGCTCGCGATCCCTCGCGGGGACCCTGCGGCTGCGGCTCCAGCGAGTCCGCCGGCTACCGTGGCCGGAACGGTGGCGACTGCCGCGGCCGTGAGCGCACCGACGCCCGCGCTCGCCACTGCACCGGCACTCGAGCGCGCGCGCGATCCGGAGCAGGCGCTCCTCGCGCAGCCGCCGTCGCTGGACGTGGACCTCGACGCGCCGCTGTACACCGAGCGCGATGCCCGGAACGCGCTCGGCGCCTTCCGCGGGGTCGACTACGGCGAGGAGGTCGAGGTCGCGCCGGGTGTCCACGTGACGTTCGTGGACGCCGGCCACATCCTCGGCTCGGCGATCATCCGGATGCGCGTCGCCGAGACCGACGGCGGGCCCGAGACCAGGATCGTGTTCTCGGGCGACCTCGGCCGGCCCGGGACCCCGATCCTGCGCGACCCGACGATCGTGACGGACGCGGAGTACGTCCTCGTCGAGAGCACGTACGGCGGCCGGGAGCACGAGCCCGCCGAGGAAGCGAACCGGATCCTCGCCGAGACGATCCGTCTCGTCGCCGAGCACGACGGGGTGCTGCTCGTGCCCTCGTTCGCGATCGGGCGCACGCAGGAGATCGTCTGGGAGCTCGACCGGCTCCTCGAGCCCGGAGCGATCCCGCCGCTGCCGCTCTACCTGGACTCGCCGATGGCCTCCAAGGCGTCCGACATCTACCGGCGCCATCCCGACTACTACGACGACGAGACACGGAAGCTGCTCGCGACCGAGGCGTCGCCCCTCGACTATCCACATCAGGTCGTGGTCAACGACGTCGCGCAGTCGGACGCCATCGCACGTGCACCCCGTCCGTACATGATCGTGGCGTCGAACGGGATGCTCACGGGGGGTCGGGTCGTCGGGCACCTGCGCCGGCTCATCGACGACCCGACCGCGGTCATCCTGTTCGTCGGCTACCAGGGCGAGGGCACCCTCGGCGCCCACCTCCAGCAGGGGGCGACCACGGTCAAGCTCGACGGGCAGCCCCGCGAGGTCCGCTGCCAGGTCCGCTCGATCAGCGGCTTCTCGGCGCACGCCGACGAGTCGGAGCTGCTCGACTGGCTGGCGAACTTCGGGCGGGGCAAGGCGCCGGGCAGCCCGGGCTTCCCGCGGCGCGTCTTCCTCGTCCATGGCGATCCGCCCGCGCAAGAGGCCCTCGAGCCGAAGGTCCGTGCCCTCGGCTTCGATGCCCACGTACCGCATTGGCACGAGCGGGTGACGCTCACCTGACGATCAGCCTTCGCGGACCTCGCGAACGGTCGCATCGCCGGCCGCGACCATGAAGCCGTAGTCCGAGCTGATCGTCGCCCAGGCGAAGCCCTGCGCGCGACGCTGTCGGGCCTGGGTCGGAGAGCCCGTCCAGGCCCCGACGGGGATCCCGGCGGCCGATCCGCGCTCGAGCACGCGGTCGATGGCCGCTTCGACGACCGGATGCGTCGGCTCGCCGAGGTGGCCGAGCGAGGCGGCCAGGTCGTTCGGGCCGATGAGGACGGTGTCGAGGCCGGGGACGGCGAAGATCTCGTCGAGGGCGTCCATCGCCTCTCGCGTCTCGATCTGGGCGCAGCACGTCACGGCGTCGTTGGCGGCCTTCAGGTACGCGGCCGTCCCCCGGCCGTAGCCGGAGACGCGGCGCGGGGCGACCCCGCGCAGGCCTGTGGGCGGGTAGCGGCACCAGGCAACGGCTCGCTCGACGTCGGCCGGGCTGCGGACCTGGGGAACGACGACGCCAGCCGCGCCTGCATCGAGCGCGTGCATGATTCGTACCGGCTCGTTCGCCCCGACCCGGTACAGCACCGGGACGCCCGCGGCCCGGGTCGCGATGACCATGGCCACGAGGTGGTCGGTCCCGACGGCCCCGTGCTCGCCGTCGGCGATGAACAGGTCGAACCCCCCGCCGGCGAGGAGCTCGGGGACGATCGGATCCAGGATCGTCAGCCAGGTCCCGAGCAGGAAGTCGCCCGACCGCAGCCGCGCCCGGAGGTCGGGGACCATGGGGGGCGTCGTCGACGCGTCGGGAGCCACGGCGGGCAGTGTACGTGGACCGGCGCCGCCCCTGCGTGCGTATGTGGGCGCGATGGGGTCGCGGCGAGACGCCGCCATCGTCCAGAATTCCGTCGACAGACCCCGACGGTCACCTCAGGAGGGATGGATCGCGATGGCCGAGTTCGACATGGGCCTCGTTCAGCGTGGCGCGCGCAACCGTCGGACGCCGTACTACGAAGCCACGCAGCGCTACGGCCCGCTCGGCTTCACGGTCTACAACCACATGTACTTCCCGATCCGCTTCGACACGTTCGAGGCCGAGTTCGACGCCCTCCTCAACGCAGTGACCATCTGGGACGTCGCGGTCGAGCGCTGCCTCGAGGTCTCCGGCCCGGACGGCTTCCGCTTCGCCCAGCTCCTGACGCCGCGCGACCTCTCGAGGTGCGCGGTGGGACAGGCGAAATATGTCCTCATCTGCGACTCGGACGGCGGCGTCGTGAACGATCCCGTCATGACCCGCATGGACGAAAACACGTTCTGGTTCGCCCTCGCGTCCTCCGACGCGCTCCTGTTCGCGCGCGGCCTCCGGAATGCCTATCCCGATCTTGATGTGACCCTCCGCGAGGCGGACGTCGCGCCGGTCCAGATCCAGGGGCCGAAGTCGAAGGACCTCGTCCGCGACCTCGTCGGCGAATCGATACTCGATCTCAAGTACTACCGGTGGCGGCGGGCAGAGGTCAGGGGCATCCCCGTCGTGATCACGCGGACGGGCTGGACGTCCGAGGTCGGCTACGAGATCTACCTGCTCGACTCGACACGCGGAACGGAGCTGTGGGAGACGCTCATGGAGGTGGGCCGGCCGTACGGTGTCAAGCCGACCGGTCCCTCGGACATCCGGCGGATCGAGGGCGGCATCCTCAACTGGGGGGCCGACATGACGATCGACGACAACGCCTTCGAGATCGGGCTCGAGCGGCTCGTCGACCTCGGCCTGGCGGACGACGCATGCATCTCGATCGCGGCCTACCGGCGGATCGCGGCTGCCGGTGTCGCGCGGCGCCTCGTCGGCGTCGAGATCGACGGCGCGCCGTTCACCGGCCTCAACAACGTGACGTGGCCCGCGAGCCACGATGGCGAGGTCGTCGGCCGCGTGACGTCCGCGATCTACTCGCCGAGGCTTGGGCGGAACATCGGCTACTGCTGGGTGCCGACGGCCCTCGCCGGGGACGGGACGATCCTGTCGGTCGCGAGCGAGTGGGGGGAGCGGCGGGCGACGATCGCCCCGATGCCGTTCGTCGATCCGGCCAAGCGAATTCCGGTGTCCTGATCCTCGGCGTTCAGCCGCGCAGGTTCTGGGCGATCCCCTTGAGGCTCTCGTGCTTCATGTTGGCGACGTTCGTCAGCGTGCTCGTCATGAGGCTCTCGCGCTCCGGGCCAACCTCGGCGTCGAGGGCATCGGGCACGCCGTCGGCGTCCGCGTCCATCGCCTCGTAGGCCTGGCTCGTCGACCTGGGCGTCGATGGAATCGGGAACGCCGTCACGGTCACGGTCCCAATCGGTGTCGGTGTCGACCATCGCTCGTCTCCTGGGCTGCGGAAGGAGCCGAGCATAGACCACGCTCGGCGTGGTCCCGTCGTTGGTACGAAGGTCAGGACGCTCGCTGGCTGACCAGCGCCGCGCGCCGGTACGGCGCCGTGAGCCGGGCGAGGTCGATCGACTCGCCCTGGCGCGCGCCGGCGGGCCGGCCGAGGAGGTAGCCCTGGCCTGCGCTGATGCCGAGCTCGCGGATGACGGCGAGCTGCTCAGCCGTCTCGACGCCCTCGGCGACGATCGTCGCGTCCCATTGGGTCGCGAGCTCCTGGAGCGCGCGGAGAACGGCGTGCGACGGGTCATGGAGGATGCCGCCCTGCACGAGCGAGAGGTCGACCTTGACGATGTCGAAGTGGACCTCCGTGAGCAGGCGGAGCCCGGCGTTGCCCGCGCCGACGTCGTCGGCGGCGAGACGCATCCCGACCTTCCGGCACAGCGCCACGTTCTGCCGGAGCTGCTCGATGTCCTCCACCTCCTGGCGCTCGGTCAGCTCGAGCACCACCTGGTCGAACGGGATCGCGTGGCGGCGGAAGATCGCCTTGAGGTCGGTCGGCGAGAACAGGTCGGACTCGAGGGTCCGGGGTGAGATGTTCACGCTGAGGTACGTTCCGGGTTCGAGGGGGGCGGCCCCGGCGGCGACGATGTCCAGGCAGAGGAGGTCGAGCTCCACGGTCCGGCCGGCTGCCTCGGCCGCCGCGAACAGCGTCGAGGCATCGCCCAGGGGCGCGTCGAGCCCCGGGCGGATGAGGCCCTCGAAGCCGATCGCCCGTCCGTCCACGAGCGCGAAGATCGGCTGGTACACGGGCCGGAGCGCCTGCCGGTTGAGCATCTGGCCGACGGCCTCGGACAGGTCGGCCACGGACCGGTCGTCCGTCCCGCCGTGCTTGCCCGGGTCGAAGCCGACGACGGCCGTCCGGCCATGGCGCTTGCACCAGTACAGCGCGGCGTCCGCCTGGCGGTACAGGTTCTCCGGCTGCGTCGACGGCGCGGGGTACGACGACACGCCGATCGACAGCGAGAACGGCGCGATCTGCCCGGTCGGTCCGCCGCCGCTGAGCGCGCTCGCGAGCATCCGTCGGGCGACCGCAAGGGCGACGTCCATCCCCGTGTTCGGCAGGAGGATCGCGAACTCATCGCCGCCAACGCGGAAGGCGCGATCACTCCGGCGCAGCGCCGCCGATGCGATCCGTCCCACCGCCGACAGGAGCTCGTCGCCGCCGACATGTCCGTGCTCGTCGTTGACCTTCTTGAGATCGTCGACGTCCACGAGCAGGAGCGAGAGCGGGGCATCGTGGCGGCTCGCCGAGGTGAGCTGGCGGGCGAGCTCCTCCTGGAACGCCCGATGGTTCCCGAGTCCTGTGAGGGCATCCTCGAGGGCATCGAGCCGGGCCCGCCCGTAGAGGTCCGCGAGCTGCTCCCGCTCGTCGTCGAGCGTCTGGATCTTCCCGAGGATCCCGTGCGCCCAGTAGGCCATGAGGAGCGGCACGAGGACGCCCGCGACGGCGACGACCGCGAGCGACGCCTCGTGACCGGGCAGGACGCTCGGCCAGATCGCCTCGACGGTCGCGACGCCCATGAGCACGACGAACGGCACGGCCAGCGCCAGGGCGAGGTCGCGGCGGATGCGATCGAGCCGGCTCCCCACCGGCGCGTCCCGATCCTCGGGAAGCGGGCCCTGCATGACGTGCCTCGTAGTCCGTGCGGCGTGCAGGATGTGTGTATCGCGCGACCGGTGGTGGTGTCCCCCGACAACAGTACGGGGTGGGGTCATCCCTTCGGCCCACCGCGCACTGCTCGATCGCACGAGCGTGCGTCGTGGCCCGGCCGAGAACCCTCGGGGTCAGGCGGGGCGGACGCCTCGACGTGCCGCGATCCGGACCGCGGCCGCCTCCCACCCGGCGTCGATCGGGCGGCCCGGCTCGTCGAGGTCGACGAGGAGCGGGGCGTGGTCGGAGGGGATCGGCACGCCCTTGCGCGCCTCCCGGTCGATCTCGGCCCAGGCCACGCGATCCGCGAGCGCCCGGGTCAGGAGCAGGTGGTCGATGCGCATGCCGAGGTTCTTGTGGAAGTTCCCCGCGCGGTAGTCCCACCACGTGAAGCGGCCGGGCTCCGAGCGGGTCGAGCGGTAGGCGTCGACGAGCCCCCAGTCGAGGAGGCGCCGGAACGCGGCCCGCTCGGCCTCGGAGACGTGGGTCCCGCCGTGGACCGCCTTCTCGTCCCAGACGTCGGCGCTGGTCGGTGCGACGTTGAGGTCGCCGCCGAGGATCATTGGCTCGGCCGGGTCGCGCGTCTCGTCGAGCCATCGGCGCGCTCGCTCGAACCAGCGGAGCTTGCCCTCATAGAACGGCGAGCCGACGACGCGGCCGTTCGGCGCGTAGAGGCTGACGAAGCGGATGCCGTCGATGACGGTGCTGAGCATCCGGGCCTCGTCGGACGGGTCGAAATCCTCCTCGGTGACCGCCGCCGACGACCCGGGCCCGGAGTTGCGGACGGGCCCGTCGCCGAAGTTCGTGACGACGTCACCCACCGGCAGCCCCTGGCGGACGGCCATCGCGACGCCGTTCCAGCGGCCCTCGCCGTGGTGGATGAGGTCGTAGCCGGCCATGGCGAACGCCATGACCGGTGCGTCCTCGTCGGTGAGCTTCGTCTCCTGCATGAGGAGGACGTCCGGAGCGGCCCGGTCGAGCCACCACTCGACCTTCTCCTGGCGGGCCTTGAGCGAGTTGACGTTCCAGGTGGCGATGCGCATGCGCCTGCGGTCTCCGCGCCCTGTCAGTACCGCCGGCCGCGCTGGCGGCTGAGGTCGAACGTCGCCGTGTCGGCGATCGCCATGACTGCCATCGTGCCTGCCTGGACCGGGTCCGAGACGACGAGGTCCACGGCGTCGGTGATGCTGCCGACCATGTTGAGGGCGATGATCGGGATGCCCTGCTCGCGCAGCTCGCGGGCGGCACGACTGATCTCGCCGCCCATGATCGAACCGGCGAGGACGAGGAGCCGCGCCCGCGGCAGGTCGGCCACCGCGCGCACGGCCGCCGCGATGTTCTCCTCGCCGACGAGCGCGATCGTGTCGACGCTGATCCGCTCGCCGCGGAGGTTGTGGCGGTCTGCCTCGCTGACTGCGCCGAGCGCGACCTGGCCGACCTGGGCGCCGGCCCCGATGACGATCACTCGCTTGCCGAAGACGCGATCGAGCGATCGCGTGAGGAGGCGTGCCCGGAGCCCCGGCGTCGCGTCGAGGACGGCCACGAGCGCCTCCTCGCTGAGGCTCTCCACCTCGATCTCGAGCTCGGCGCCCGACGTCGTGGCACCGTCCGCCCCGCGCTCGGAAGACGATGGGCCGGCGCCGTCACCCTCGATGCGCCGGATCGTGCTCATCGTCCGGATCGTGCCGCCGGCGGCCGCGATCCGGCCCGCGAGGTCGGGGACCGCGCCGGGCGTGTCGTCGATGACGACCCGGGCGGCGACGGTTGGCGGGAGGCCGCCGCGTCGAGCCATCGGTTCGAGCCGCTTCGCCCGCGGGCCGCGGTCAGCGAGCGCCGCGCCCGCGGACGTCCGCCACGGACATGCTCGCGGGCTCGAGGCCTCCGCTCGGGTCATGCTCCTCGAAGGCCAGGCCCAGCGCCCCGAACGCTTCGCGGGTCGCCGCCGGGTCGCTCGTCGTGAGCATGAGGGCGCCGTCCGTGTCCTCGGCCACGCCGACGATCCCGGTGATGTTCACGTTGCGTTCCGCGAGAGCCGCCGCGACGCGTGCGAGCGCTCCCGGGCGGTCGTCGAGCTGGACCGTGAACCACACCGTCACGAGGTCACCTCCGCACGGGATGGTACCGCGCGTGCGGATCGGGACGGGCGATTGGCAGCGACTGGCGCCGTGACACCTACCATCGGGGCATGCCGGGTGAGCGATCCATCCAGGTGTTCGGCCTCGAGAGCGACAAGGCGACGCGGGCGGCGCTCCGGTTCTTCAGGGAACGGCGGGTGCCGGTCTCGTTCGTCGACCTCCGGCGCCGCCCGATCGCGCCGGCCGAGCTGCGCCGCTTCGTCGAGAAGCTCGGCGCGACGGCATGCGCGGACACGGACGGGCGGGCCTGGCGGGACGGCGGACTCGGCTACCTGCGGATGACCGACGCCGACGTGCTGGCGAAGCTGCTCGCCGACGCCCGGTTGCTGCGGCTGCCGCTCGTGCGGAGCGGGAATGACGTGACGGCCGGCCGCGCCGAAGAAGAGTGGAGGAGATGGCTCAGTGGCGGGTCCTGACCCGCCACGCGACGACGATCCCGGCCACGACGAGCACTGCGCCGACGGTCGTTGACCATGAAGCTCCGGCCCTGGAGCAGGCCCAGGCCCTGGCCGATGAAGACTGCTCCGGCGACGACGAGGGCGGCGGATAGGATCCAGGTACCCCGTCGTTGCGACACCGGCATAGCCTCCGGTGGCATCCTAGCGCCTGTCATGAGCGAGCCTCCGCCGACCCGGCCACGGACGACGCGTCCGGCCCCGTGAGCGACACCCGCCCACCGTCCGAACCGATCCGCCGGAGCGGCCGAGTCGCTGTCCGGCCGGGCGCCGAGCGGTTCCTCCACGCGGGAGGCGCGGCGACCTCCGACGAGCGCCTGCTCGAGAAGCGCGGCCGACCGGCATTCCTCGACACCGACACCTGGCGGACGCTGCGGATCCTCTCGGAGTTCGTCGACGGCTTCGAGGCCCTCGCCGACGTCGGCGCTGCGGTGACGGTGTTCGGGTCGGCCCGTTCGCAGCCGGGCGAGCCGACGTACGAGCTGGCCCGCACCGTCGGCCGGCTGCTCGCCGAGGCGGGCTTCGCGGTCATCACGGGCGGCGGGCCGGGTGCCATGGAGGCCGCCAATCGCGGCTGCCAGGAGGGCGGCGGGCTGTCGATCGGCTGCAACATCGAGCTGCCGCACGAGCAGATCCTCAACCCGTACCTCGACGTCAGCATCGAGTTCCGCTACTTCTTCGCCCGCAAGACGATGTTCGTGAAGTACGCGGATGCGTTCGTGATCCTGCCCGGCGGCCTCGGCACGCTCGACGAGCTGTTCGAGGCCCTGACCCTCATCCAGACCGGCAAGATCCGCCATTTCCCGGTCGTCCTCATGGGGAAGGGCTACTGGGGCGGCCTCGTGGAGTGGATGCGGACGACGCAGGTCCCCGCGGGGACGATCGCGGCCGACGACCTCAACCTCTTCCGGATGACCGATGATCCCGCCGAGGCCGTCGCGATCATCCTCGCCTACTCGGATGCGCCCGCGGACATGCCGAGCGGCGAGGAGACGGAGCTGCGCGGCGGATGACGTTCGGACGATCCCAGGCCAACGGATAGTTCGAGCATTGTTATCCGGCGGCTCGATTGGCCGGGCGGGACCGAATAAGACGGCTCGATGACCCGAGCCATGCACGGTCCGGGCGGAATCCTGGCCGGGGAGGCCCTCGTGGCCTGCCCTGGCGCCGGGCGTCGAGGAGCCTGAGCTGCGCGGCGGCTGAAGAAACGACCTGCGAGCCGGGGAACCCCGGACGCTCAGAATGCTTCGAGCGTGGTCCACGCGAGCGCGGGCAGCGTCCGCCACAGGCTCGCGTGGAAGGCAACGCCCGTGCTCGTGAAGCGGTAGACCTGCGTCCCTCCGCGCGGGCCACCATCACGGTACGCGACGAGGTCGGCCCGGCCGTCCCGGTTGGCGTCGGTCGTGGCGAACCAGCTCCCCGACCAGTCGAACTGGGTGGTCGAGGACCACCAGTTGCGGATCACGAACGTCGATGCGGCCGTCGACCGGAGCACGAGGATCGACATGAATCCGCTGCCCCGTCGCCGGGCGAGGATGACGTCGTCGCGCCCGTCGCGATCCACGTCCCCGACGACCGGCTTCAGAGCGGTGGGCGTCACGAGGACCGTGGCGTACGACGCGAGCGCTCGGAGGCCGCCCGTGTTCGTGGATCGGGCGACAAGCGCTGCGGTTGCGGTGCCGCCGGTGGTCGGCTTGAGCACGACGAGGTCCGAGCGGCCGTCCCCCGAGACGTCGCCCGCGACGAACTGCGAGGACGAGAGATTGAGCGACTGCCGCCACCAGGTGACGCCCGGCCGCAGCGCGCTGCCCGTCGAGCGGAACACGATGAGCCGCGTCGAGGGTCCCCCCGCGGTAGTGGGGCTTGCGGGCGTGCGCGGCGGCGCCTGAACGATCGCGGCATCGCCGAATCCGTCGTCGTCGAAATCGCCGGTCACGAGGTGCAGCCCAGCCGGTGCCAGCGCCGGGCCCTGGACGGCGCTCGACCACCACGTGACCGCCGGCAGGAAGCCCGACCCGGTCGCGCGCATCACCTGGATCCGGAGCGTGCCGCCGGGATCGGCGAGGAGCTGCACGAGATCGCGCCGGCCGTCATGGTTGACGTCGACGGACCCGTGTCCGAGGACGGTTGCCGTCCCGAGGTCCGCGACCAGCGGCGAGGCGCCATCGG
>VBHW01000393.1 GCA_005881055.1 Chloroflexota bacterium | reverse complement strand
CGTGGACACGACGAGCGTCGTCATCGCCAGGTCCCCGAACGACGCGGAGATCTGCTTGTAGACCTGCGCGAGGTGCTGGAGCGTCGCCCGATCGGTCTTCATCGAGGCCGGCAGGACGCTGTCGTCCATGATCTCGAAGACGACGCGGCCGTCGTGCCGGTAGTCGTCGACGAGGTTGAGCAGGCTGAGCATCGTCGGGCGAACGTCCGTGTGATCGCTCCAGACGTCGCTGTTCGTGAGGTGCTGGACGCCCGGACCGACGTAGCCCACCCAGGTCGAGGCGATCTCGTCCTGGATGTCACCGTGATTCCAGGCGAAGCTCTGGTTCGTCCTCGCCGGGATCGTGGCGCACGCCGCCGGCGTCGCACACGCCGCGCCGCCGGTCGCGAACAGGAACCAGTCCGGATCGGCGAACAGCGTGAACGTCGGGGTGCGGAACGGATCCGCCGTGACCATGTGGAGGATCTTCTCCTCGACCGGGTCCGCCAGCGCGACCGTGATCCCGTTCTGGACCTGGCCCGTGTACGGGTTCAGCCACGAGAGCTGGGCACTCTCCCGTTCGAGCTGGCGGACCGTCGGATCGGTCCGTCCGGGGTTGCCGTTGACGTAGACCGTGGGCGCGTCGTCGGAGTGGACGGAGAAGGTGGTCGTATCGCCGAACTGCGTGCGGATCATCCGGCGCAGGTCGGCGTTGATCTCGCCGACGCGGTTGTACGAACAGGGCGTGGTGACGCCGTCGCACCCGGCGGGCGTCGGGGCGTCGCCCACGAAATGGTCGCCCTCGTCCACGGTGAACACGAACAGCGTGTTGGACTTGTTGATGCCGTCGGCGGCGAGGCGATCGAAGAACTTCTGGAACGCCGCGTCGTAATCGGCGAGCTGCTGCGTGTAGCCGGCCTCACCCGGCCCGTAGGCGAAGTGGATGTTGCCCGAGGTGCCGTGGCCATCGTGCGCGTCCGAGATGTACGCGTAGGTCACCGGGATCCCGGACTCCTGCATCTGGGCGACCCACGACAGGGAGACGGTCGCCTCCATGCCGTCGAAGCCCGGGAAGCCGACATGGCCGGTCGCGTCCTGGATGACGTTGCCATCGAGGTCGGTCATCGGCCCCGACGGCTTGATGACCGGGTCGACGTACTTCGCGCCGAACAGCCCGTTGAACCCCACGTAGCCGCTCGGCTCGTCGGGGAGCAGGTCCGGCCGGCCGTGATTGGCCGCCTGGCACACATCGGAGCCCTGCGCGCAGTGGACGCCGATGCCGACGAAGTCAGCGAACGCCTGTGCCGGGTTCGCTGTCACCTCGGCGGCCTCCGGTGACCCCGTACCGAAGACCGTCGGGATGTCGATGCCCGTGTTCTCGAGGATCGTGTTCGCGGTCGCCACGGCGCCGACATCGCAGCCGGCGCGGGTGTAGGGCACCCATGGCGCGGGAGCGATCTTCCCGTTCTCGTTGATCATCTCCGGGGCGGGAACGGTGGGCCGGCTGGGTCGAAGAGCGGCGCCGTCCAGTAGGCGAACGAGACGCCCGTCCGGCTGCCGCCGCTCGGCGTGAAGTACCGGAAGCTGTTCGAGACAGGCTGGCCCATCCGATCCGGATACACGCCGGTCAGCGACGTGAGGATGCCCGTCGCCGTGTGGGATATGAGCACGGTGTGGTCGTTCGTGAGCATCGTCCCGTTGTTCCGGATGAAATTCAGCAGGTGCGGCATCTGCTCGAGGTCCGACGGGACGTTCGGGTTGTCACGTCGGAGATGGGTGTTGTCGAACTGGACGTAGATGACGTGGTGGATGTCCCCGTTGGCGCCGAACGAGCACGTCGGGGCCGTCGCGAGCGCGGCCGGAGCCGCCGCGGCGATCAGTCCCGAGACGGTCAGCGCAAGGGTGGCAGCGACGACGAGCGCCCGG
>VBHW01000388.1 GCA_005881055.1 Chloroflexota bacterium | reverse complement strand
GCCGACGGCCGGCGTGCCTTCTGCGGCCCACGAGGAGCGTGTGCGTCCGAGTCTCGCGTGGCAACCCCCGTCGATCCTCCCGGCGCCACGCTGGTCGGTCGCGGCCATCGCGGCGGTGCTCGTCATCGGCGTCCTGGGCCTCGGATCCGGGCGCTTCTTCGTCGCCCCGGCCGCAAGCCGCGCCGGCGACGTCGCGGGTGCCAGCCTCCTCCGGAACGGCACGACGAGCGTGCTCGCATCCGGCATGAGCCTCCAGGTTGGCGACGAGATCCGCACGGCAGCCGACGGGCACGCGACGCTCTTCCTCGGCAACAGCCAGGCGCGGATGAGCGGCGGCGCGGACCTCGTCATCGACAGCCTGACGTCGACCGCACTCGCCCTCGACCAGGTCGCGGGCCGCGTCTATCACCGGGTGGCGGTCCCGTCGGACAGCACGTATACGGTGGCGACGGCATCCGTCGTCTGGACGGCCCACGGCACCGCGTTCGACCTCGACCGCCGCGACCTCCCGGGGCGCGGCGAGCGGCTGACCGTCCTCGCGATCGAGCATGCGGTCGGCGTGGCCGGACCCGGCGTGTCGGCGACCGTCACCGAAGGCCGTCGCGCCGAGCTCATCCTCGGCCTCGACGGTGTCGCGCCGGACATCTCGATGGGCCCCATCCCATACGGCGAGCTCGCGGACGGCTGGCTCACTGCGAACGCCGCCCTCGACCTTGCCGCCGGGTTTGCGACGGGCGTGCTCGTCGCGGCCGCGCCCACGGAGGCTCCTCCTACGCAGGCGCCGACGTCCCCGGAGGAGCCGACCCTCGCGCCGTCTCTCGAGCCCTCGACGTCGCCGCCGGACGAGCCCGTCGGCACCGCGACCCCGAAACCAACCCGCGAGCCGACGCCCGGGCCCACGATCCGGCCCACGGCAACGCCGGAGCCGACGCCGACGCCCGTGCCGACACCCAGGCCCACCCCGACGCCGACGCCGATCGCGCCGCTCGAGCTCGCGATCACCCCGTGCCCTGGCGGCACCGTGCTCGACTGGAGCGTCGCGCCGGCGACGGGCTTCCACCATTACAAGTCGTACTGGAGCGCCTCGCAGACGTTCTCGGGCGCGAGCCAACTCGCCGGGTCGTACACGACGAGCCGCTACGCGACGAGTGCGGCCGATGTCGGCGCAAGCGGGGATCGCTGGTACGAGACGTTCGCCTACAACAGCGTGGGCAAGGTGATCGCCAAGAGCCCGGTGACGTCCGGGGCCGCGATCGGCGGTCCGGTCGACCTGGGGCCGCTCACCGTGGCACCGTACGGGCCGCCGAACACGCACTTCAGCTGGTCCCCGTTCACCGACTCGGAAGGCTGCTTCACGTACTACAAGCTCGTCTACAGCGCGGACAGCTCGCCAAGCTACGGAGCCGCCGACACGTCGCTCCTCTGGTACACGACCGAACAGTCGACCGGTGACGCATCGGCCGAGGCTCCGTCCGGCACGTGGTACTTCCGCGTCCAGGTTCTGCGCGACACCGCCCTCGGCCGGTTCCTCGTCGCCCAGACGGACGCCGTGCAGTACACGGTGCCG
>VBHW01000387.1:3291-6331 GCA_005881055.1 Chloroflexota bacterium | reverse complement strand
CGCGATCAGGGCGGCGCGGGCGGCAGCGCGTGAAGACGAGCGCGAGGCGGCTGGCCGCTTGGAGTGCCAGTGGCAGCGTGCCCAACTCCCCGACGAGATCCGGGAGCTCGTGCTCGACGACCAGCGGCTGCGCAACGAGTTGTGCTGGTTTGTGTTCGACTGCTGACGCGGCTCGCTGCCGGCGGCCGCCACACCGCAGCTCGGCTCGACTCGCAGCCGGCCGAAGAGGTAGGCGACGCGCGCGACATCCAGTCCACACGCATGATCTCGCCCCGTTTTCCCGCGGTTTCGCTCCCGGAGTACCGCTCGGCCGGAGCCACGCTTTCGCGTTTCAGCCAGCGGCTGAACGCCAGCGCCATGCGCCAAGCGTGAGCGAGGCGATCAGTCGAGCCGGACCGTGAACAATCGCCACTCGTCGGGAACGCCTTTCAGCCGGAAGGACCCGCGGTCGTCGAACGCGATTCCAGATCCCGCCACCAGGTCTCGAACCGTGGCAGAAACCAAGACCTCCCCAGTCTCGGCAAGCGCGCAGATCCGGGCGCCGATGTGGACGGCGATCCCGGCGACGTCGGCGCCGACGAGCTCGACCTCTCCGGTGTGAACTCCGGCGCGGACATCGAGTCCGATCTCGCGGACCGCTTGCGAGATGGCCGCCGCGCATCGCACGGCCCGAGCGGGTCCGTCAAAGATCGCCAGAAAGCCGTCGCCCGCCGTGTCGATCTCTCGCCCGCGGAACCGGCCGAGCTCCTGGCGGATGACCGCGTGATGGCGATCCAGGAGCGCCCGCCAGGCGTGGTCACCGAG
Source organism: Chloroflexota bacterium (assembly GCA_005881055.1). Classification (GTDB taxonomy): domain Bacteria; phylum Chloroflexota; class Limnocylindria; order Limnocylindrales; family CSP1-4; genus C-114. The sequence goes on along the minus strand of VBHW01000387.1, from coordinate 5,527 downwards.
GACACTTGCCCGCTCGGTCGACCCGACGATGTCGGTGAACAAGACCGTCGCCAGGACTCGATCTTGCTCCGGCGGCGGCCGGACGCCAGTGAGGAACTCCTGCACTTCATCGAGAATTGCGTCCGCGTCGCCGACGTATGGCAGGTGATCCCTGCCCGTCAATTCGACCAGCTTCGCTCCAGCGATGTGGCTGGCGAGAAAGGTCGCGTGGCCAGGATCGCGGTATGAATCCTCCCGGCGCTGAAGCACGAGCGTCGGGACGCGGATCGACGGGAGAATCGCGCGCACGTCGATCTGGGCATTCATGTGGAAGTAGGCGAGGGCATTCCCCGGCCCGTATGAAAGCCGCTCATAGCGGCTCCACCAACGGCGGAACAGGGGGTCATCGACCCTGCTCGGTGCAACCTGTTCGAGAAACACACCCGAACCCCACCTCTCGTCGATGAGCCGGTCGTACTCAGCCATCCACTCCGGACTGCGCCCCCACGGCGATATGCCGTCGGCGCGCGGGGTCGCGTAGGTCGCGTACAGGACGAGGGCTCTCGTCCGCTCCGGGTGAGACGCCGCGAACAGGATCGCCATGGGGCCGGCCTGGGAGAGCCCGAAGAAGGCGGCGGCTTCCGACTCGACGGCGTCCAGAACCGCGAGCACGTCGTCCATCTGCTCCTCCATCGGAGGCAGCTCCAACGCCCGGTCGGATAGGCCCGCTCCCCTGGCATCGAGAACGATCAGCCTGGAGAACGAAGCGAGCCGCTCCAGAAACCGAGCGAAGCCCGGCTCGTCCCACTGATGCTCCACGTGGGTGAAGAGCCCGGGGATGAGCACGAGGTCAACTGGACCGTTCCCGACCACCTGGTATGCGATGTGCACCTTCCCGCTTTTCGCGTACCGGGTTTCGGGGATCACGAACGGTCGACGCGACCAAGACGCCAATCGAAACGGCGATTGCAAGTCGCAGGTGACTCATGTCTGTAGATGAATCGTAAGAACACCGTCAATCAGGCATCGCGACAGCGCCGTAAGTGCCACACGCTGGCTCGCCCCAACCCAGATGCCAGACGAAGGTCTATCCACGCTCGGCGGATATCATTCGGCAACCTCGCGCCTGTAGCTCATTGGATAGAGCGTCGGCCTCCGGAGCCTGACCGCCTGAGCGTTGTGGCCACCCGAGTGGGACCCTGAGCGAAACGGTCCGAGTTTTACGCTCGATCGAGCGGGTCGGTTGCGGCGCCTGTCAGCTTCCCGCGGCCGGGTCGTAGAGCTCCGCAGACGATGCCACGCCATCCGCGAGGAGCCCACCCGTCACGAGGACCTTGCCGTTGAGGAGGAGGGTCGCGGTGTTTTCGAAGGTCCCCAGACCGAAGCTGCCGGCATCGCTCCACGTGCCCGTGGCCGGGTCATAGACCTCGGCCGAGGCGACGGGTACGCCGAAGCCGGCCGCGACGAGGACCCGCCCATCGGCGAGCAGGGTCGAACTGAGTTGGCCGCGGGCCGCCGCCATGCTGCCCGTCGGAGACCATGTTCCAGTCTTCGGGTCATACAGCTCACACGCCGCCGGATCGCCGGGGCCGCCGCCCGTCTTGAGGACAAGCCCATTGGCCAACACGATCAGCGGATCGCTCCCGCGTGCCGCGGCCATGCTGCCGGTGACCTTCCATTTGCCGCTCCTCGGATCGTAGAGCTCGGCAGAGCTCAGGTCCCCAAGGGCGGTCGGTGACACCGGGCCGAAGCCGCCCGCCACCAGCACCATGCCGTCAGGGAGCAGGGTGGCCATCTGCTCAGTTCGTGCGGTCCTCATGTCGCCGGTGGCCGTCCATTTCCCGGTGTCCGGGTTGAACAGCTCGGACGAGGCGAGGATGCTGTCGGGAGCATGTTCAGCACCCGCCACAAGCACCATGCCGTTGTCCAGCAGGGTGGCCGTATGCTTCGATCGGGCGGTGATCATGCGGCCGGTGGCAGTCCACGTGTGACTGCTCGGGTCGTAGAGTTCGGCCGTGGCCATCGCCCCGTCGGGATCCCAGGCCCCAGCAGGACCGCTTGACACGCATTGCGGCGTGGTCCCGTCGCAGTATCCGCCAGTCACGAGGACCTTGCCGTTGTCCAGCAGCGTCGCCGTGTGCTGGGACCGCGGGTTGGTCATGCTCCCGGTGGCGGTCCAAGTGCCCGCGCTCGGGTCGTAGAGCTCGGCCGACGCAAGGACCGTCTCCTCACGGTTGTCAGCCACGCCGCCCGCGAC
>VBHW01000387.1:1573-3232 GCA_005881055.1 Chloroflexota bacterium | reverse complement strand
GCCCGGTGGCCGGGACCGGAGATGGTGTTGCCGGCGGGGCCGTCAGGGTCGCCGTCCGCGTCGGCGATGGACTCGAAGGCACACCGTTCGACGCAATGGGCGAGCTGCCGATACAACCGGCCAGGGCCATGGCCGCGCCCGCGATTATCGCCACGACAGCGCGCGCTGCACCCGATCTCATGTCGCCTGCTTCGGGACGCTCAGCAGGGCGCCCGATGCGCCTCATCACCGCCCGCCGTTCGGGTCGTACAGGAGAGCCGCGCCCTCGTCCGTCATGAGCACCCTGCCGTCCGGCAGGAGCGTGAGCGTGTCTGCCTTGTAGCCGGCAAATACGTTACCGGTGGATACCGACGGCAGCCCCCAGCTCGGATCCGCCGGATAGGTCGGTCCGCCGGCGGAGGTCCAGGCCCCGCTGACCCGGTCGTATAGCTCGCCCGGGTCAACCAGATCCTTCCATAGGACACGACCATCGGCGAGCCGGACGATGCTTCCGAAGGGGCCACCCTCTCCGAGGCAGCACTCTTTTGGCGGTGCGGACGTTGGCGACCACGATCCGCTCGCCACGTCGTACAGGACGGCCGAGGTCCGCAGCCCGCTCGTCTCGGCACAGACGACCAATACCTCGCCATTCAACAGTGCTGTCGCGATCCGACAGGCGCCAGCGCCGGCAAAGGGCGCCACGGACGTCCACGTCCCGGATTGCGGGTCATATAGCTCGGCCGATCGAAGATCCGGGTTGTCTGTGGACGAGCCGGGAGTCGGTTCCTGTACTTGTGTGACGGGACCGCCGTCGACACCACCGACTACGAGAACGTTGCCACCGGGCAGTAGGGCCGCGGTAGGGGCCCAACGACCTAGCTTCATACTCCCCGTCGCTGTCCAGGTGCCCGTGACCGGGTCGTACAGCTCGGCCTCGCGTGTGGCGCGGTAATAGGGGGGGCCGCTTAAGACGCTAGTGGTACCGCCTGCTACGAGCACCTTGCCGTCGGGCAGGAGGGTCGCGCTATGGGAGCTGCGCGCCACGGCCATGTTGCCGGTTTCGGTCCAGGTCCCCGTGCCCGGGTCATACAGCTCGGCGCTGCTCTGCCCCGGGTAGTAACCCGCTCCAACCTGGCCGCCTCCGGCAACCAGCACCCTGCCGTCGGGCAGCAGGGTCGCGCTGTGGCCGAGGACGCGGGGTGCATGCATGCTCCCGGTCTCGGTCCATCGTCCGCTAATCGAGTCGTACAGCTCGGCCGACGCAGAGAGCACGGGGTCCCCTGGCATGCTCCCTGCCACGAGCACGTGACCGTCTGGAAGCACCGTCGCCGTCTCGCCACGTCGACGTATCGCCATCTTCCCGGTTAGCGTCCATGAACCCGGCGCGAGGGCGGTCGTGTTGCTCGAAGACGGCAGCGGACTGTCGTATCGAGAGGCGTCCGGCGACGGGCCAATTGGCACGAGCGACGGAAGATGTATCAGGCCCGAGCCGACGGCGATCGCGCCACCGATGATCAGCGCCATCGCGAGGACGGCCACCAACAGGAGGATCGGACTCCGACGGAACCTGTTGGCCGAATCCGAGGACGGACCAGGGACCGCCCACGCAGGCTGCTTGGGCATGACGCGACCAGTAGGAACCTTCGTCCCGATGATGGCGCGTCGGCGCGCCACGTCAGT
>VBHW01000387.1:579-1431 GCA_005881055.1 Chloroflexota bacterium | reverse complement strand
CTCGCGCACTGGAAGGTCGGCGTAATAGAAGAGGACCACCACAGCGCGCTGAGCCTCGGGGAGCTGTCGAAGCGCCGCTATGAGATCCGGATCGGCGTATCGGTCGACGTGTTCGGCGGGGGTGGAGCCGGTATCTGCCGAGCCGCGTGCTTTCAAGACTCCAGCAGAGATCCTGAATGCGGTGCGCCAGGTCCAAGCCGCCGGGTCGCGGACCGCCGCGCCGCGATGGAGAACCTGGGCAAAGGCTTCGGCCACGGCATCGCTGGCAATCTCGGCATCGCCGGCGAATGCGTAGATGGCGCGCCACAGCCGTTCCGCGTCGGCGCGGTACACGGCCTCGACGCTCTCGCGCGGGTCCAACACGGCCACTGCACTGTCCATCGATGACAAAGGGGCGATTTACGTCCGAAAGGTGACATCACCACCGAGAGTCGCCAGCAATGCCTCAGGACGGGTCGGCGGTCTGTGACTATCCGTACCGCCGCACGAGCCACAGGATGCCGGAACCAGTGGTCGTCGCCGAGACCCGCACGCGCGGCAGGAGATATGCCGTGCGGAGTGTTTCGATTGCGCCGCCAGCGGTCGTGTACGCGACCTTGATTCCTGACGCCTCCACCGAGGCAACCAGGTTCGCCGGCGTGTCGCCATATGGGTACGCGAACGAGATCGGCATGACCCCGAGGTGGGCCGCGATGGCGACCTGAGCGCCCATGACCTGTGCATCGGTCCGGGCCCTCGAGAGCCCGGCCTCGCTGTCGTGGCTCACCGTGTGGTTGCCGATCTCCATTCCGGCAGCCTGCATCTCGCTGAGCTCTGCCCACGTCAACCACCCGGATCGGTCAAGTCGGCTCG
>VBHW01000387.1:0-497 GCA_005881055.1 Chloroflexota bacterium | reverse complement strand
GTCGATCGTGATGACGAAGGTCTTCCTCGGAATCGGCACCCGGGTCCTCATGGCCGCGGCGAGCTCACCGGATGTGATCGTCCGCCAGCCGTCTGCCCTCAGCGCCGCAAGCTGAGCGTCGAATCGCTTCGGGTCGACAACGAGATCTGGCAGGTCGTGACCACGCTCCGAGCGGGTCGCGATCCGGTGGTACATGAGCACGGGCACGTGGTACGTCGACACGGGACGCGAGCCCGCAGCCTCAAGGCTTGCTGGTGCCGTCGAACTCTGCACCGCACTCTGCGCAATCGCCCCGACATCGGCGCGGACTGCGTCAGAGAAGGCTCGGGCACCGAGGAGCCTGTCGGAAGCTGATGGAGCCGTCGGACGCTCGGTTGACGGGACAGTATGGCCTAACGACTCGCCCCCGAACTGATCATCACCCGGGGCGGCGAGCGCCAGCACGGCCAGCAATGGAACGAGTGCGAAGCGCCGCCCGGCTCGCCGCAGCGGAAACG
>VBHW01000386.1 GCA_005881055.1 Chloroflexota bacterium | reverse complement strand
GTCGTCGTCACGAGTGCGACGCCCGACCTCGTCCCGCAGGAGACGCTGAGCGCCTGACCGGCGCCCGTCAGCCAGGATCCGCCAGGCGCTCCCCGGCTTCGATCCGGACGGGCAAGCGGTTCTCGGCCGGCGTCAGCGGGCACGAGAACTTCATGTCGTACACGCAGGATGGGTGGTACGCGAGGTTGAAGTCGATCGTGTACGTCCCGTCCTCCTCGCGATCGATGTCCATGTAGCGTCCCGCGCCGTACGACTCCTTGCCGCTCGTCGCGTCGAGGAACGGCACGAACACGTTGTCGGCCGTGTCGCCTTCGAAGGTGTACGCGGTGAGGGCGCCGGGGACGCCCTGGACCTCGAAGCGGAAGGTCCCGGCGCGTTCGGCCGGCTTGAGCTTCCCGTCGGACGTCGGGATCGCGAACATCGTCGGCTCGGTGCCGGTGTATGGCTCGAGTGTCAGCCCGTCGATGCGCAGCGTCTCGTCGACGGCGTAGTAGGGCAACCCCTGGAATTTGCCGCGCTCCGCCTCCGGCAGGGGGCTGCCTCGGCTCGTGCGGAAGAATTCGTCCTTGTCGGCGCGGAACGCCCGGATCGCGTCCGGGTAGTCGAGATGGTGGTGATGATGGTGCTCGTGGTCGTCGGCGTGATCGTCGTGCTCGCGGGTCATGGCGCGATCATCGCAGACCGGGAGTGGCGATGACTTCCGACCGGCCAGGCGGTCTTCACTGCAGGCCCACCTCGAGGCAATGAATCCGGTCGAGAGGACTCAAGCGATGCGAAAGCTGATCGTGAGCACATTCCTGACCCTCGATGGGGTCATGCAGGCTCCGGGCGGCCCGGGCGAGGACGACAGCGGCGGGT
>VBHW01000384.1 GCA_005881055.1 Chloroflexota bacterium | reverse complement strand
ATCCCGGCAACGCCGTCGACACCGGTGGCACGTCCGGCGGCCTGGCCGTCTACTGGGACCAGTCCATCCATGCCCCCGGGATCTGGGCCGCCCCCGCTCCGCTGCCGGGCCGTTGGCTCATCGGCGGCGCGATGGTGGCCACTGGTAAGGCGCTCGACTGGCTCCACGACGCCGTGCTGGGCGGGCCCGGCCCGGACGCGCTCATCGCGGAAGCGGCCGGCATCCGCCCGGGTGCCGACGGGCTGCTCTTCCTGCCCTACCTCGCCGGCGAGCGCTCGCCGATCTGGGATCCCGCGGCGCGGGGCGCGTTCGTGGGATTGACGCTCA
>VBHW01000385.1 GCA_005881055.1 Chloroflexota bacterium | reverse complement strand
GACGGCGACGCGTCGCCCGGCGACCTCGTCTTCTACCACTACCAGCTTGCGGAGATGGCACGGCTCACCGGTGACGGGACGCTCGCAAGGGCCGAATACCGGGCGGCGCTCGAGCTGCGGCCGGACGATCTCGGGTCGCTCGTCGGGCTCGCCCGCATCGACGCGTATTCCGGCAACACTTCTGCGGCCGTCGGCGGACTCCGCCGCGCCGCGGCCATCGCGCCGCAGCCTGACACGCTCGCGCTGCTCGGTGATCTGGCGGCCCGCCAGGGCGATGCCAGCGAGGCGAGCCGGCAGTACGCGACCGTGCGGGCGATCCGCCGGTTGAGCGACCTCGCCGGCTCGGTGTACGACAGGCAGCTGCTCCAGTTCGAGCTCGACCACGGCGGGGCGTCGGATGCCGTCCTCGCCCAGGCACGGTCCGCGCTGGCAGCACGCCCGGATGCGTACGGGCACGACACGGTGGCGTGGGCGCTCTACCGCCTCGGCCGGTTCGGCGACGCCGCAGCGGAGATGGTCGCCGCGCTCGCGGGCGGCGCCTGGGACGCTCGGCTGCTCGCCCACGCAGGAGCGATTGCAGTGGCTCTGGGCCAGACGGCGGCCGGTCGCGACCTGCTCCGCTCCGCGCTCTCACTCGGACCGGCGCTCGATCCACTCCAGGCCGACGAAGCGCGGGCGCTTCTCGCCCGCTCCTGACCGAGGCCGACGGTCCCTGAGCCACCTCGACGGGCCGGCGCTGGGCACCCGCGGCAGGCCGAGGCATACTGCGGCTGCCTCATGAGCGACGCCGCGCTGGATCGGCTGCTCGCGGCCCTGATCACCGCAATGGCCGTGACCGGGCTCCTGACCCTGCGGGCCGGCAGCCCGGACGAGGCGTGGCTGTTCATGGCCCATGGGTTCCTCGCGGGCGCGCTCTTCGGCTGCGTGGCGGTGAAGGTCGCCAGGAGCGGTCGCCGGGCCGTCGCCGCGCGGCGGTGGCGCCGGCTTGCGGTCGGGCTCGCCGTGTCGGCGCTCGCGGGCGCGAGCCTGGTCGCCGGCTATGCCTGGGTGGCCGGTGGCGCGATCGCGCGCGTCGACCTCCCGGCGATCGGCTCGGTCACGGTCCTGACGCTTCACGTCTGGATCGCGATCGCCCTCCTGCCGATCCTCGTCGTCCATCTCCTTCCCAGGCGGTGGCGGCTCCTGAAGCCGGGCCGACGGCTCGACCGCTACCGGCCGGGCAGATGGCTCACCCGGCGGTCGGTCCTCGGAGCGGGGGGCCTGGCACTCGTCTCCGTCGCGGCCTTCGCCGGGGCCGAGGCCCTCGACCGGCTGCGCGGTGGCGCACGCCGGTTCACGGGATCGCGCCTGCTGCCGCCCGACGCGGCGCCACCCTCGACGACGTTCTTCGGCGAGCCGCGGCCCGACATCGATCTCGAGCGCTGGCGGTTGCGGGTGACCGGAGCGGTGGAGCGACCGCTGGCGCTCAGCCTCGACGAGGTCCGCGCCCTCGGCGCGGTCGACGTCCGCGCGACGCTCGACTGCACGTCGGGTTGGGCGCTCGAGGCAACCTGGCGGGGCGTTCGCCTGGGATCGCTCCTGGAACGGGCCGCGGTCGACGATCGCGCGACCGCCGTCGAGGTCGGATCCGCGACCGGCTGGGCGTCGAGCTTCCCGATCGAGCAAGCCGCCGGCCTCGTCCTCGCTAGAGCGGTCGCCGGGCCGTCGCCGCGCGGCGGTGGCGCCGGCTTGCGGTCGGGCTCGCCGTGTCGGCGCTCGCGGGCGCGAGCCTGGTCGCCGGCTATGCCTGGGTGGCCGGTGGCGCGATCGCGCGCGTCGACCTCCCGGCGATCGGCTCGGTCACGGTCCTGACGCTTCACGTCTGGATCGCGATCGCCCTCCTGCCGATCCTCGTCGTCCATCTCCTTCCCAGGCGGTGGCGGCTCCTGAAGCCGGGCCGACGGCTCGACCGCTACCGGCCGGGCAGATGGCTCACCCGGCGGTCGGTCCTCGGAGCGGGGGGCCTGGCACTCGTCTCCGTCGCGGCCTTCGCCGGGGCCGAGGCCCTCGACCGGCTGCGCGGTGGCGCACGCCGGTTCACGGGATCGCGCCTGCTGCCGCCCGACGCGGCGCCACCCTCGACGACGTTCTTCGGCGAGCCGCGGCCCGACATCGATCTCGAGCGCTGGCGGTTGCGGGTGACCGGAGCGGTGGAGCGACCGCTGGCGCTCAGCCTCGACGAGGTCCGCGCCCTCGGCGCGGTCGACGTCCGCGCGACGCTCGACTGCACGTCGGGTTGGGCGCTCGAGGCAACCTGGCGGGGCGTTCGCCTGGGATCGCTCCTGGAACGGGCCGCGGTCGACGATCGCGCGACCGCCGTCGAGGTCGGATCCGCGACCGGCTGGGCGTCGAGCTTCCCGATCGAGCAAGCCGCCGGCCTCGTCCTCGCTACCGAGGTCGCCGGGCGCACGCTCGCGGCGGGCAACGGCGCACCGTGCCGCCTCGTCGCGCCGGACCGTCGCGGCCTCGACTGGGTCAAGTGGGTGGACGAGATCCGGGTGACCTGAGCGTCTGGGCGCCCAGGCCGAAGCGGATCGGGGCCGCTCGCCGAGCGATCACGCACAATGCGGCCCGTGAGCACCCGCGCCGTCATCCTCGCCATCGACCTCGGCACGACCGAGATCAAGGGCGGGCTGATCGACGATGGCGGCCGACTGGTTGCCGCCGCCCGGGCGACCCACGCGATCGACATCGACGCCGCAACCGGGCGCGCCGAGCAGGACCCCGAGGCGTGGTGGGACGGCCTTCGCGCAGTCGTGCGCCGGCTCATGGCCGGTCGGGCCGGCGAGGAAGCCCGGGACGTTGCCGCGATCTGCGTCGTCGGCCAGGGCCCGACCCTCGTTCCCGTGGACGCCGCCGGCGGCGCGACCCACCCGGCCATCACGTGGATGGACACCCGACCCGCATCGGAAGCCCCGGCTCTCGAGGCCGCTACCGGACTGAGCGGCTGGGGACTGGGGATCCTGCCGGCGGCGCGGTGGCTGGAGCATCACGACCCCGCTGCAGCCGAAGCAGCGCGCTGGTACCT
>VBHW01000383.1 GCA_005881055.1 Chloroflexota bacterium | reverse complement strand
CGAGGGTCGACCACCGCCTCGAGCCCGACCCTCGGGCGCGGGCTGTCTACGACGAGCTGTTCGCCACGTACGTCGAGCTGTGGCCCGCGATCGCTTCGATCGTCCACCGGCTCGGTGCGCCCTCGCCCGCCGCGGCGCCTCGCCATCGCCCACCGGCCCTCGCGACGACGTCGGGCGAGGCCGGCTGACCGGCCGGTCAAGGCGATCGCCCGTGCTAGACTCGCGCTGCCTTCGGGGCAGGGTGTGATTCCCGACCGGTGGTAGGGCCCCGATGAGCGGGGTCGAGCCCACGAGCGGCTCGCCGTCGACGG
>VBHW01000047.1 GCA_005881055.1 Chloroflexota bacterium | reverse complement strand
CTGGGCCGGATAGGACGTGGCCGCGGCCGCCCGCGTCGGGCGGCTACCATCGGGGCCATGCCCCGCGCGAAGCCCGTCCCGCCCGTCCGACCTGCCGACACGGATCCGCTATCGGAGCGGGAGCTGGCCAATGAGCTCGCCGAACCCGACGACGACGCCTCGACCGATCCGGCGACGGCCGAGACGCTGACCAACGGCTCGCTCGCCCGGATCTTCCACGATATCGGCGACATGCTCGAGGTCAAGGGCGAGCTCGTGTTCAAGACGGTCGCCTATCATCGCGCGGCGGACGCCCTGGCCCACAGCCCGATCGACATCCCGGACGCCTACCGCCGTGGGAGTCCGCCACGCATCCCGGGCGTCGGCGCCGCGATCGGCGACAAGATCGCCGAGCTCGTCGAGACCGGCCGGATGCGCTTCTACGACCGCCTCCGCGAGGAGGTGCCGCCGAGCCTCGTCGAGATGCTCCAGGTGCCCGGTCTCGGACCCAAGACCGTGAGGCTCGTCCACGACACGCTCGGCGTGGAGACGCTCGAGGACCTTCGTGCGGCCGCCGAGTCGGGAAGGCTGCGGACCGTCCGGGGGCTCACCGAGAAGACCGAGCAGTCCGTCCTGGAGGGGCTCGCCGGGCTGGCCGCACGCCAGGACCGGATGCTCCTCGGGAAGGCGCAGCGGGTGATCGACCAGCTCAGCGCCGAGCTGCGGGACGTGCCCGGGGTTCGATCGATCGAGCCGGCGGGGTCGTTCCGGCGCCGGCGCGAGACGATCGGCGACCTCGATCTCCTCGCGGAGACGAGCGACGCGCCCGGGCTCGTCCGGCGGTTCACCGCGCTCGGGTCCGTGGACCTCGTCCTCAACCGCGGACCGCACAAGGCGGCGGTTCGCCTCCTGCGCGGCCCACAGGTCGACCTCATGATCATGTCGCCCGGCCAGGCCGGCGCCTCGCGCATCCACTTCACGGGAAGCAAGGAGCACAACGTCCGCCTGCGCGCGCTCGCGCGCGACCTCGGCTGGAGCCTCTCCGAGTACGGGTTCCTGAGGATCGGCGAGGATGGCGAGCCCCTCGCCGGAGCGGACGCCGAGCTCCGGACCTTCCGCGACGAGGCGGAGGCCTACGCGTTCCTCGGACTGCCGTTCATCGAGCCGGAGTTGCGCGAGGATCGTGGTGAGATCGAGGCGGCGATGGCCGGCCGCCTCCCGCACCTCATCGAGCTGGACGACCTCCGCGGCGACTGCCACAGTCACTCCGACTGGTCGGACGGCGTCCACTCCATCGAGCAGATGGCCGAGGAGGCGCGCCGCCGCGGCCATGCCTACCAGGTGCTCACGGACCACAGCCAGTCCCTCGCGATCGCGCGGGGCCTCACCCCTGAGCGCGTCGCCGAACAGCGGCGGATCGTCGCCGAGCTCAACGCGCGGTACGAGCGGGAGGAGGCCGACGGGACGGCGCCCGCGGCGACGCCGGCCGAGGGCTTCCGCCTCCTGCACGGCTGCGAGCTCGAGATCCGCGCCGACGGCCGCCTCGACTTCCCGGACGAGCTCCTCGCGACGTACGACGTCGTCGTCGCCTCCCTGCACGTGGGTCGCCGCCAGCCCCGCGCCGAGCTGACGGCGCGCGTCCTCACGGCGATCCGGAGCCCGCACGTCGACGTCATCGCCCATCCTGCCGGCCGGATGATCCAGACGCGCGAGGACCTCGACCTCGATTGGGAGGTCGTCTTCGGGGAGGCCGCCCGCACTGGGACCGCGCTCGAGATGAACGGCTCCGACCATCGTCTCGACCTCTCCGACACGCGGGCGCGGGCCGCGGTCGAGGCCGGCTGCGTCCTCACGATCGACTCCGATGCCCACCGGATCGAGGAATACGAGTTCCTCCGCTGGGGGGTGTCGCAGGCTCGCCGGGCATGGGTCGAGCCGAAGGCGGTCATGAACACCCGCTCTCGCGCGGACCTGCTCGCCTGGACGGCCGGCAAGCCCGACCGGGTCCGGGCCTGACGCCGTAGGGCAGCCCCACGATCCCCCGAGTGGATCCGCGGCGCCGCCACCAGCGGGAGCTCGTCGTCCTCGCCGTGACGATCCTCGGGCTGTCACGCCTGCTCGACGGTCCGCTCCTGTGGCTCGTCGCGGCCCTCGTCCTCGTGGCCGTCTGGCTCGGCGCCCGGCAGGTCATCGCCGAGGGAGCCCACGGCTACGTCCCCGTTCCGGTCGAGGCGTCGATCGTCCCCGCGGTGATGGCGGCCGGGTCGCTCGGGGCACTTCGCCTCGTGCCCCTCGGCCTCGCGCTCGCGCCCGTGCTCCTGGCCGTCGGCCTGCTCGTGGACGTCACGTTGCGCCTCGAATCACGGGCGTTCGACCGGCCGAGCGGGATGACGGCCGGCGACCGGACGGGGCTCCTCGGGATGGCGCTCCTGGCCGCGTTCCTGGCGTTCACCGGCGTCGCCGCACTCGTGGCCGGGGGACTGGCCGAGCCCGGGCTCGGCGGGACGGAGCAGGGCCCACCGATCACGGAGAGCGGCATCGTGACGATCGCGCTGGCCGACGCGCTCGTCGCGGGGCTGCTCGGCTACCGCTTCGCCGCGATCCGCCTGTCGGGCGCCCGCGACGCGCTCTGGGCGGCCGGCACGTACGCCGCCGCGATCGCCGTGGCCGCCGGGCTGCTCCGCGTCGTCGCGATTCCCCGGCTCGCGTTCCCGGCGCTGCTCACGCTCGTGTTCTACCTCTGGGACACCGTGCGGGGCTCCGCCCCGTCGCTCCGCCGCGATCCGCGGTTCCTCTGGCAGTCGGTCCTCCTCGCGATCCTCGCGGTGGCCGTCGTCGCCTGGAACCTCGGCCTGCGCGGCTCGTAGATCAGCGGAGGCGCCGGCCGAACGAGCCCAGTACCGCGCCGGCGCCGCGTTTGACGATTCGGGTCTCCGATGCTACAAACACCGCTCGCGCCGGACCGACTTCCGACTGAGCCCACGCGCGCCTTCGAGGCGTCGCACGACCCAGTTCGCCACCTCTCCGCCGCTCGCAGTCGGCCCGAGACGCCCGAAAGGACGACGCTCGACGTGACGTTCCCCGAGATCGAGACAAGCAAGGCAACCGCGACGAACCAGACGCGCCTCAAGCGACAGCTTGCGGAGCAGGCCATCGCCCAGGCGACGATCGCCGAGTGGCTCGAGGCCGCGGACACGAACCGCAAGATCCTCGAGATGGGCGCGGATGCGGAGGGGGAGAACCGCCTCGCGAAGGCCCTCTGGGAGCTCGGCGAATTGGCCGCCGCGCGAGAGCACTACCAGACCGCGCTCGCGCTCGATCCGACGAACCGGATCGCAGAGCGGAACATCGATCGCCTCCGGACGCTCCTCGTCGAGGCCGGCGGCACCACCGTTCCGGCCAAGCCCGGCAGCAAGGCGCCCGTCAGCATCTTCGTCGAGGAGACCGGCAAGACCGGATTCGCCTTCCTCACGGACCTCGCCGATCCGCGTCGGCTCGCGCAGGTGAACCCCGGCGACGCCGTCGAGCTCATCCCCGAGGGCGGCCGGCTCATCGCCATGAGCAACGGTGCTCGCATCGGGGTCGTCGAGCCGCGCGTCGCGGCGCGCCTCCTCAAGCTCCTCGCGGAGGGGAACAAGTACACGGCCGGGGTGACGTCGCTCGGCGACAAGGACGTCCGCATCATCATCCGCGAGACGTTCCAGGACCCGCGCAACTACGGGAAGGTGAGCTTCCCGACGGCCGCCAAGTCGACCGACCTCCGCCCGTACACGAAGGGCACGCTCGTCCGCGAGGAGCTCGACCTCGAGGAGGACCTCGAGGACGACATCGAGGACGAGGAGATCGAGGACCTCGACCGCGTCCTGCCCGCGGACGTCACGACCGACGAGGCGTTCGAAGAGGAGCCCGACGAGCTCGACGAGCCGTAGGCTCCGAGCGCTCGGCGGAGGCCATGCCTTCCGGCCGGGTGGCACAATGCCACGACCATGGCGGGCCGTGATCCCCTGACGCGAGCCGACCCGGCGATCTCGCTGCCGGCGTTCGAGCGCCTCGCGAGCCCGCCCCCGCCCGACTTCGTCGCGGCCGCCATCGAGGCCCACACCGGACCGGGCGACGTCGTCGTCGACCTCCACGGCCGCGGCGGCTGGGTGGCCCGGGCCGCGGTCGACCGCCTCCGCCGCGGGGTCACGATCGAGTCGAACCCCCTCACCCGGCTCCTCGCCGAGATCGTCCTGCGGCCCCCCGACGTCCGCCATCTCGATGCCGCCTTCCAGGCGATCGCCGCCGCGCCGCGCCAGGAATCGAGCCTCAAGGTGTCGATCGGCGAGATGTTCGCCACGCGCTGCGCGACGTGCGGCCGGGCCGCGGTCGTCGACGAGTTCATCTGGGAGGCGGTTCCCGGAGAGGGCGAGTCCGACGAGGCGGCTCCCGGCCCGCCGGGCGCGCACGGACGGCTCCTCCGCAAGCACTACCGCTGCACCGTGTGCCGCGACCAGCTCGGTGGAGGGGAGCAGCGCCACGCCCCCGTGGACGAGGACGACCTCGCGCGCGCCCGGGAGATGGAGCCACGAGGAGCCTCGTTCCGCCAGCTCCGCGAGCGGTTCCCGACCCTCGACGGTCACGACGCGCTCGTCGACCAGCTCCTCGAGCTCCACTCGCCGCGGCAGCTCGCCGGCCTCCACGCGATCCTCCAGCGGATCGACGCGGACCTGCGCTCAGCCTCCGTCGAGGCGGCGCTCCGCCTCGCCCTCCTGCACGCGATCCTGCCGGCGAGCAGGCTCAACGGCTTCCCGGGCCGGATCGCGCAGCTCCGGATCCACGCCGGTCGCGTCAAGCTGCCCGCCGGGGAGCAATGGCGCGAGCGCAACCCGTGGCTGGCGTTCGAGGACGGCTTCCGGATCCTTCGCGGCTTCGTCCAGCGCCTCGAGGGGAGCAGCTACGGGCCGGCCCCGGCTCGACTCGGCGACGACGTGCGCAGCCTGGCGGAAGGGGTCGCCACGGCCGTCGTCCGCCTCGGCACCCAGAGCGCCTACCGGTCGCTCGAGACGGAGGCGCAGGAGCTCGACGGCAGCGCCGCGCAACGACCCCGCGTCCGCCTCGTTCTCGGCCAGCCGCCGCAGCGCCCGAACCAGGACCGGCTCTCGTTCGCCTACCTCGCAACGGCGTGGCTGCTCGGTCGCGAGGCGGCGGCGCTCCTGCCCCTCGAGTCGCTGTTCGGGCCGGGCGGCCGAGCGCCGTGGGGCTGGCAGGCCGCCGCACTCCGGCGGTCGCTCGCCTCCGTCGAGCCGTGGCTCGCGGCCGACGCGCGGGTCGTCCTGCTCCTCGAGGCGGGCGGCCCCGAGGGACTCGCCGCGGCCGCCCTGGGAGGCGTCGGGGCCGGGTTCCGCCTCGTCGCGGCCCGGCTCGCCGAGCCCGGCGAGGAAGTCGGCGGCGTCGTCGAGTTCGTGCCGTCGTCGGCCGCCTTCGGAGGAGCACGCACTCGTGCGAACGTGACGCTCGGGGAGGTGGACGACACTGCGAGGCACGGTGACGACGTCGCGCGGCGCGGCGTTCCCGGTGGATTGTTCGCGCCGCCCGAGCGCTTCGACGAGCGGCCGTTCTCCCCGAGCGAAGCCGCCCGGACCGTCACCGACACGGCCGTCGAGATCCTCCAGGCACGCGGCGAGCCCGCCCGCCACGAACGCCTGCTCGGCGAGGTGCTCGTCGGTCTCGATCGGACCGGCATGCTCCGCCGGCTCGTCGCGAGCCGTTCCGGTCCCGGCGCCCCCGACGATCCGGCCTCGCGACCGGCCGACGATGAGTCGTCCGGGTCGCGCTCCGGTTCGGGCGCCGACGGATCGGCCCCCCAGGCTCCGGGCCCGGACCCCGTGTCCTCCCAGCGGCTCTCGTCCGTCCCGCATCTCGGACCGGCGAAAGCCGCCACCGCCCGGCCGCGACGCGACGAACGGCGCGAGCCGGCCACCCTCGAGAGCAATGACCAGGTCGAGACGATCTTGGCGATCATCCGCGACGAGCTGAGCCGGCCCGACCAGCGCCGCGTGACCGAGATCGAGCCCGGTCGCTGGTGGCTGGCCAGTACTGCGGACGTCGCGGCCGCGGCCGTGCCCCTCGCCGACCGCGTCGAGTGGGCGGTGTTCAGCCTCCTCTCGACGGCCGGGCGACTGTCGGAGTCGGCGTTCTTCGAGCGGGTGGCCGGCCTCTTCACCGGCCACGACCTGCCCGACGAGGCGCTCGTGCGTGCCTGCCTGGCCTCGTACCGCTCGCTGGCATCCACTCCCGATCGCCTGGTCACCGCCGACGACCTCCTCCGCAGGAGCCGGGAGCACACCGAGCTCCTCGCGCTCCTCGCCGAGCAGGGCCATCGGCTCGGGTTCCGGGTGTGGCTCGCGTCGCGTGAGCAGGCGCGCAAGCTCGACGGGCGCACGCTCGCGAGCTGGCTCGACGACCGCGAGCTCCAGGCATACCTGCCGCTCATCGGCCACGGCTCGCCCGAGGCGCTCGAGGGGGTGGACTGCATCTGGTACGTCCGCTCGCGCGGCGCGTTCCTCTTCGAGGTCGAATGGACCGCGATGCTCGCCGAGCCCCTCATCCGTCGCCACGCGAACATCCCGCCGGACGAGAACCTCGTCCGCTTCCTCGTGATCGCGCCCGAGCGGACCGAGCTCGTCCGCTACAAGCTCGAGCGCTCGCCGCTCCTCCGCCAGGCGGCGGACGCCGGCAACTGGCACATCCTCAAGGCGAACCATCTCCGGACGTGGGCCGCGCGCGACGAGGCGACGCTCGTCGACCTCGAGCCGTTCCTCGGGCTCGATCCCATCGTCGAGCGGACGGGGGAGCAGCTTCCGATGTTCGGCGGCACCGGCGCCTGACCGGGCGCGGCGCCTCGTACCACGCGGGGCGCTTCGGGCCGACGCGCCGCCCGCCCAGCCTGTACCCTGACGCGCACTGGACCATACCGGCTCCGCTGGCGGGCATGGCCGGCCCCGGCCGTGCCCGGGCTGTGTCGCGTCTGCGCGCGCCTGCGCGCCTCGTTGGGAGACTTCCGTTGACCGATCAGCCATCCTCTGTCGTCGACGACCTCGCCGACAGGTTCTGGGAGGCGCTCCTCGAGCTGCAGCCAACGACCGCCACGATGTACGGCGACGAGCGCTATGCCGATCGCCTCGAGGACCCGAGCGACGTCGGCCGCGCGAAGGAGCTCGCGCTCTGGCGGTCGACGCGGCGCGAGACCGAGTCGATCCCCATCGACGGTCTCTCGGTGGAGGACCGGATCACCGTCGACATGATCAAGGTGATCTGCGATCTGGGCATCGAGGCCCAGGACCAGCGGACGGACGTCCTGCGGGTGGTCGACCAGATGGGCGGCCCCCAGACGCTCCTGCCAGTCGTGACCCAGTTCCAGAAGGCCGACACGCCCGAGCGGTTCGAGAAGTACGAGTCCCGGCTGCGTGCCTACCCCGCCTTCATGGCGGCGAACAGCGACCTCCTCCGCGAAGGGCGCGCATCGGGACTGACCGCCCCACGCATCGTCGTGGAGCGGACGATCGCCCAGCTCGAGCGGATTCTCGAGGCACCGGTCGACGAGTCGCCGATCCCGGCGACGGCGCAGGTCGCCTCGGAGGCCGACCGCGAGCGGGTGCGCGAGATCGTCCGTGACGTCGTCCGCCCGGCCGACCGCGTATTCCTGGATTCGCTCCGGGGCGACTACCTCGCCGCCTCCCGCGAGGACCCCGGGCTCTGGTCGGCCCCGAATGGCGACGCGCTGTACCGGACCCAGATCCGCGCCTGGACGACGGTGGACATGGACCCCGCGCTCATCCATCAGATCGGCCTCGACGAGCTCGAGACGATCGACGAGGAGCGCCGTGCCATCAGCGCGGCCGCCGGGTACGGCGACGACACCGTCGCGCTGCGGAAGGCGCAGGACGACGATCCCGCCAACTGCCCGCGCACGAAGGACGAGCTCCTCGAGCGGGCCCGTGAGGACATCGCGCGGGCCCTCACGATCGCGCCGCGCTATTTCGGAACGATGCCGCGGGCGGGCCTCGAGGTCCGGCCGGTCGAGGAGTACAAGGAGGCTCGCGTACTACTACCCGCCGGCTGCCGACGGGGGACGCCCGGGCATCTACTACGCGAACGGGTACGACCTGCCGAGCCGAAAGTACACGAAGCTCGCGACGACGACCTACCACGAGGCCGTGCCCGGCCACCACTTCCAGATCTCGCTCGAGATGGAGAACCCGAAGCTCAACGTGTTCCGCCGCCTCGGCGCGGGGCATACGTCGAGGGCTGGGGCCTTTACTCGGAGCGGCTCGCGGACGAGATGGGCCTGTTCCGTACCGAGGGCGAGCGCTTCGGGATGCTCGACGCCCAGGCCTGGCGAGCCGCCCGGCTCGTCGTCGACACGGGGCTCCACGCGCTCCGCTGGAGCCGCCAGCAGTCGATCGACTTCCTCCTGTCGGCCGGGCTGTCGGCGACCGACGCGACGATCGAGACGGACCGCTACATCGCGTGGCCTGGCCAGGCCCTGACCTACAAGCTCGGCCAGCGCGCGATCGAATCGCTCCGCCGCGAGCTCACCGAGCGCGACGGCAGTCGGTTCGACCTGCGCGAGTTCCACGACCAGGTGCTCGGTCATGGCTCCCTGCCGCTCGCGACGCTCGCGCGTGAGCTGCCGACCTGGGTGACGACGCCGGCCTGACATCGGTCTCGGGCCGCCTCGCCGGCGCTCCGGGCCAAATGCGTCGCTCGCGGGCGTTAACCGCCGGCTGCGGGCGCGCCCACGAACGGGCCTCTTGCAAGATGCCCGCCTCGGCGGCATCTGGCGCCGGATCGAGGCGGTCCGGCGCATGACGCCCGTCATCCGAACATTTGGCATCGGATTCGGGCGGCTGAGCGGGCGCGGCCCGCCGGGCCGTCGGCGACAGCCGACGCCCGACCGCCCGCGGGGTCGGAGCGCGCCGCGGCATTGCGCCCGACGCAACGCTTCCGCGGCGTGGCAGCGGGTACGTCAGGCGCGAGGAGGCCTCGACGCGATGTGATGCGCGGGGCGCATCGCCATGCCACATTTCGAGGCTCGGCCGGTCATCGCGGCCTCTGAACTCCAGGTGACGTTGCGCCCGACGCATCGAGTGCCGTTGACGGCTCGGTGGCACAGGTCCTGGCCCAGGCGTTCCGCCCTCGACGATGCGTCCGAGGCGCCGAACCGCCGATCGACGCATTCCCCGCCCGCCGAGCACAGGATGCACGGATTTCGCGGTCACAGGAGTCCGTTGACACGAATATCGCGTTGACGGCCACCGATCCGTATGCCAAGATGCGGGAGCGGTGTCCCGCCACGCGCAACGGCCGCCGGCCTCGGGTTCGCCCGACGCGGCTGCGGGCAGGGGTCCTCGGCGCAGAGAGGCCGTACCCGGGCGACGCCTCGTCGCACGCCCCCGCCCACCGGAGGAATTCATGACCGCCCGACCGGCCGCTCGACCGACGCCCGCGCTCCGGCGCGATCGCCAGCACGCGATGTACGCGCGAGCGCGGCGCAGCCTGCCCGGCGGGACGAACTCGAACTTCCGGGCCTGGGGCGAGGACACGGTCTACATCGATCGGGGCAAGGGCGGCCGCGTCTGGGACCTCGACGGGAACGAGTTCGTCGACCTGCGCATGGGCTACGGTCCCGTGATCCTCGGCCATGGGGACGAGCGCGTGGATGACCACGTGAACGAGCGGATGCGCCGCGGCGTGAGCTTCAGCCTCACGAGCGAGGATGAGGTCCGTGTCGCCGAGCTCATCCAGGAGCTCACCGGCTGGGTCGAGATGGCGCGAATGACCGTGTCCGGGACCGAGGCGACGATGCACGCCATGCGCGTCGCCCGCGGGTTCACCGGCCGGACGAAGATCGTGAAGTTCGAGGGCCAGTACCACGGCGTCCACGATTACGCGCTCATCAGCGTGACCCCCAACGACATGGGCGAGCTGGGCGACCGCGACAACCCGGTGCGCCTGACCTGGGGCCGCGGCATCCCCCAGCAGATCACGGAGACGGTCATCCCCGTGCCGTTCAACGATCTCGAGACGCTGCGCCATGTCTTCGAGCGCGACGGCGACGACATCGCGGCGGTGATCATCGAGCCCGTCCTCGGCAACGCACAGGCGATCCTGCCGCGGGAGGGCTTCCACGCCGGCGTGCGGGCCATCACGCAGGAGTTCGACGCGCTCCTCATCTACGACGAGGTGAAGACCGGCTTCCGCCTGGCGCTCGGGGGCGCGGCCGAGTTCTTCGGGGTGACGCCTGACCTCGCGACGTTCGCCAAGGCGATGGGCAACGGCTACCCGGCTGCGGCATTCGGCGGGCGGCGGGACGTCATGAGTGTGCTCCCGGATCGCGTGAGCCATGGCGGCACGTACGCCGGCAACCGCGTTGCGGCGGCGGCCGCTGTCGCGACCCTGTCGATCCTGCGCGACGGCACCGTGCTCGAGGGCATCCGCCAGCGCGGCCTGTCGATCCAGCGCGGCCTCGACCGGATCCTCTCGGAGCGCGGGCTCGCACACACGTTCACGGGCGTCCCCGCGATGTTCGGGATCATGTTCACCGAGGAAGAGGTCCGCGAGTACCGCGACTGGGTGAAGACCGATCACGAGCTGTACGACGCGATCGCGGTCGGGATGCAGGCCCGTG
>VBHW01000046.1:8996-13412 GCA_005881055.1 Chloroflexota bacterium | reverse complement strand
CGGGGGGGTAGTGACCTACGCCGCCGAAGGCAATCACCGCGCAGAGCAGCGACACGAGCCAGAGGCGTACGCTCATGGCCGGGCGCGCCAGTGGGAAGAGGACGATGATCAAGGTCCCGAACGCGATCACGGCATGGTCGCGAACGAACGCCGTCTTCCACAGGGCGAATGCCAGGACCATGCTCAGCGCGAGCACTCCCAACCCCTGACGCCTCGTCCAGTCCGCTCGCACCTGCCAGCCCAGCCACGCGATGAGTGCCAGGATCGAGATGTAGGCCGGATAGATCCACAGCAAGTCAGTTGACCTGTCGGCACCCATCGCCTCTGAGTACCCAGAGATCGTCTGGTAGGCAGCGAGCACAAAGGCCCCGAGGTCGGCCAGGCGCTGGCCGGAAAGAAGCCACATCGCCAGCGTTGTGGCAGCCGCCGATGCCGCATACAGCACGATGCCTCGCCAGGCAGGGGTGACGACGGTCAGCGCGGCTATCGCGCCCATCACGGCCACGACGGCCCCGACATTCAGCTTGCCCAATATGGCGACGCCGGCCACCACGCCGAAGAGGATCGCGATCAGCTGTGGACGCCTCCATGGCCGGCGAGTCATTGCCTCGACCCCGGACACGAACACCAGGGCCTGCAACGCTTCGAACGTAGGGAGGCTGCCGAAGTAGCTCCCGACGAGCAGCGTGAGCAGAGCTGCCAACCAGGTCGGCACGATCCTGCGGGCTGTGACGAGCATCGCCGCAACGAGCGCGGCATATACGGCGAAGGAGAAGATCAGAGCCAGCAGCGACGTGAACCCTATATAGGGCTGCGGCACGGACAGGAAGCCCAGGGGGCCGTACGTCAGAACGAAGTCGACCCCCTGCCGCATCGACGACATCGCCGCGAGATGCGTGGCTACCTGCCAAGAATGATCGAGGCCGATCCTGGCGGTTCCCTGGAAGGGCCAGGAAAGGCCGGCGATCCCCATCGCGAGAACCGGGACCTGGGCTCCGACCGCCAGACGTCGCAGCCGAATCGCCCGATCCGGAATGGTCACAGGCGGATGCCGGTGCCCATCGCATTCCATACGTCGACGACGTCGCGGCCGCCCAGCTGGAGGCCGCGGTACGCGCGGTGGGGAGCACCGAGAATGAGGATCTCGCTCTCGGCGACGACGCGTTCGATCGGCACGAGTCGATCGTCCGGGACGTACGGATCCGTGCACAGGACCTGCGCCCCGGCCCACGTGAGGAGCTTGCGGAGCTTGTAGCTGAGCGAGGCGCGCATGTCGTCCGACTCCGCCTTGAACGCCATGCCGAGGATCCCGATACACCGGCCGCGCAGGCTCCCGTAGCGTCGCTCGAGTGCAGCCACGATGTAGGTCGGCAGCCCCTCGTTGACCTGCATCGCCGCCTGGCCCATGGGGAAGTGATCGGTCGTGAACGCGGCCAGCTGCATCGCGTCCTTGAACAGGCACGGGCCTGCCGCGAAGCCCGGGCCGGGCAGGTCGGCCGCACGTGGGTAGTCCTCGCGGATCGCCCGGAGGACGTTGGAGTAGTCCACGCCTGCCTGGTGGGCGATCATGAAGAACTGGTTCGCGACGGCGAACTTCATGTACCGCCACGTGTTCGTGAACAGCTTCGCGAGCTCGGCCTCGCGGCTCGTCACGCGGACGGGCTTCGTGCCCAGGCGTCCGAACAGGGCGGCTGCCCGCTCGCCCGACCGCGCATCGTCGGCTCCCACGATCTGGGGGAGGCTGCTCAACTCCTCGAGGGCATGGCCTTCGGCGATCCGCTCCGGGCAGTAGGCGATGTCGAGCGCGAGGCCCCTGTCGGCAACGGCCTGCTCGACGAAGGCGGTCGTTCCCGGGTAGACCGTGCTCCGGAGGACGACGAGCATGCCGTCGCGGAGGTACGGCCCGATCTGGTCGACCGCGCGCTGGAAGACCGACATCGACGGGGCGAGGAACTCGTCGACGGGCGTGCCGATGACGATGACGACGATCTCGGCGCGGGCCACGATGGCCGGCTCGGCTGACACCTCCAGGCGTCCGGTCGGCAGGAGGTCGCGCAGGAGGTCGTCGGCGCCGGTCTCCATGAACGGCATCTCGCCGGCCGAGATCCGGGCGACGGTCGACTCGTCCGTGTCGAAGATCCCGACGCGCATGCCGGCCCGCGCGAGCACGAGGCTGAGCGGCAGGCCGACGTGGCCACCGCCGCCGAGGACGACCACGTCGAGCGGCGACTGCTGCACCTGGGCGTCCGGGCTCACGGGGCAGGAGCGCTGGGAGGGCGATCCACCCGCGCGTCCGTTCGTCGGGTTCGGGACATCGCCGGACATGCTACCAGCCGCTCATGCGGCGCCGGGGTGCTCCCTAGAATTCCCGCCATGCCGGCGGCCCGCGCTCAGACCCTCGGAACCGAGTCATCGGGCGCGGGACCGGCGCGGGCCCTCGACCGCTGGAGCGGCGCGGTGTTCGCGGTGCTCGCTGCGGTCGCCTGGGCGGTGCTCGTGTGGATGGGCCGCGGCCTTTCGTTCTACAGCGACGAGTGGTACTTCATCGCGAACCGCTCGCTGTTCGACCCGTCGACGTGGTTCCCGCCCCACGGGGAGCACTGGGCGACCGTCCCGATCGTCGCGTACCGGCTCATCATGGAGCTCGTCGGCCTGCGGACGTACGTGCCGTACCTGGCGCTGCTCGTCGCCCTGCACGTCCTGGTCGCGGCGGGCGTGTTCGTGCTCCTCCGGCGCTGGGTCGGGCCTGCTCCCGCACTCGCAGCGGGATGCCTCGTCCTGTTCTTCGGCAGCGGCTTCGAGAACCTCTTCTGGGCATTCCAGATCGGCTTCGTCGCGGCGACGGCCGCCGGCGTCCTCATGATCTGGCTCCTCGAGGGCCCGCCCACGGCGCGTCGCCTCGTCGCGATCGTCGTCCTCCTCATGCTCAGTCTCGCCTCCACCGGGCTCGGCCTCGTGTTCCTCGCGATCGTCGGGATGTCGATGGTGCTGCGCTGCGAGTGGCGCCGGTACGTGCCATTGCTGATCGTGCCCGCCGCCACGTATGGCGCTTGGTACATCGCGATCGGTCACACGGGGACGGGCTCGCAGCGCAATCCGTTCGTCCTCGACCAGGCGCTCCTCACGCCGGGCTTCGTCGCCGAGGGGATCGAGAACTCGATCGGGGCGCTGACCGGCCTCCCGCCGCTCTTCGCGGGCGCGGCCGCCATCGCGTTCGTGGCCCTCCTCGCGGTCCGCGCGGCTCGACGGCAGCCGATCCCGACCGCGACAATCGCCCTCGGCTTCGGAGTGGTCCTCCAGTACACGCTCATCGGGCTGACGCGGGCGGGCATCTTCCCGGGCCAGTCGGACTACACGCGCTACACGTACCTCGGCGGCATCCTCACGCTCCTCGCCGTCGGCGCGTTCGTGGGAAGGCTGCGATCGTCGCTCTCGCCGGGCTCGTGGCGGCTCCTTGGGCTCGCGGGAGCCGTCATCCTCGTGCCGGCGGCGATCCTCAACGTCCAGCTCCTCGTCGCCGGTCGCGATCTGTTCGCGGTCCGGGCCGAGTTCACCCGGGCGCTCATCGCCGATGCGCTCGCGCCGCAGCTCCCACCCGACGTCGACCCCGACAAGTCGCTCTTCTTCGTGCCGTCACCGAACGAGCTGCGGCGGATCGAGGCGCGCTACGGGATGCCCCTCACCGACACGCTCGCCGGGGACGCGGTCCGCCCGACGTCGCCACGGATCAAGACGCTCGCCGACGAGCGGTTCCACGGCGCGGAGGTCGGGCCATGACCGCGGTCAGGCCGACAATGCGACGGGCGCGCGCCGTTCGCGGCGGCCGGCAATCCCGGCGAACGTCCCCGCCCCCGCGAGGATGAGCCCGGCGACGACCGGGCTGACGATGACGACGAGAGGGAGGACGAGCGCCATCGCGACGGCCGCACGACGGTCGACCGTCCACAGCACGACGAGCGCCGGGATGAGCAGCACCCCGTAGTTGAGCCCGATCGTCGGCTGGGCAAGCTGCGTCATCGCGAGGCTCACGACGGCCGCCGACCGCTCGTCGAGGCGGATCGCCGCCCCGAGCGTCCACGCGTAGGCGAACGCCATCCCGCCGATCGCGAGCGCCGGCGAGATCGCCGAGAGCCCGAGGTTGCCCGTGAACGGCGCGGCGAGGACCGCGGTCTTCGGCAGCGCCTGGAGGTACTCGAGGTAGCGACCGGGCCCGAGCAGGATTGCGAACAGGGCGGTCGTCGCGAGTCCCGCCGCGAACGCCCGCCCGAACGACCCACGTCGCCGCACGAGCAGCCACAGGAGGTACGGGCCCAGGGCGGGCTTCAATGCGACGGCGCAGGCGACCCCGAGCGCGCCGCTGCCGCCCCAGCCCCTGTCGGCGAGGGAAACCGCCACGGCCGCCGCGAAGAGCGCCAT
>VBHW01000046.1:8297-8969 GCA_005881055.1 Chloroflexota bacterium | reverse complement strand
CATCGCCCACGGCCAGGCGGCCCCCGATCGTCGGGCGAGAAGCGCCATCGCGCCGGCGAGCGCGCCGAGCTTCAGGACCGCGAACGATTCGGCCGTCAGGCCGACGTACCAGATCGCCGCGAGGGGCGGCGGATAGAGGTAGGGATGCTGCCCGAACGCCCGGATGTCCGGGTAGCCAGTCCACGGATAGAGTGGCGCGCCCGACAGCAGGGCCGCGGCGGCCTCCGCATACGCCCGCCAGTCGTCGGCACGCTCGAGGAGGAGCACGGGCACGACGGCAATCGCGACGATTGCGAGGACTGTGGCGATCGCGATCGCGACGAGGACCCGCACGGGGCCCGGCCAGTCGGGGCCGCGCAGCGCCGCGAGGACGCTCGGCGCAGCGGGGACGCTCGGGGCAGCGGGGACGCTCGGGGCAGCGGGGACGCTCGGCGCTGCGGGGGCGCTGCCGGGCCGAGCCCCGTCCGGCTGGTCGTCCGTCAGGCGGTCCCGGACCCCGGGCTGCTCGGCGCACCATCGCCGGCGGCCGTCGGCCGGCGGAGCAGCAGCGCGTACGAGAGGCCGAACGGCAGGTGGCCGCGGGCGACGAAGCGCCGCTCGAGCTTGAAGACGCCGGCCAGGACGTCGTTCATGAGCGCGGGCGGCATCCGCTCCTGGTTCCCGAAGTCGCCC
>VBHW01000046.1:0-8274 GCA_005881055.1 Chloroflexota bacterium | reverse complement strand
ACGCGGTCTCGAAGAGGACGTCCGCGCCGGCCGCCGTTGCGACCTCGCGGATCTGCCGCCGGCCGTAACGGCGCAGGTGGTGGAGCCGCCGGTCGTGCGAGCCCCACAGGACCTGGTGGGCGGGGACCGTGACGATGATCCAGCCGCCCGGCTTCGCGAGCCGGACGAGGGACGTCATCGCTCCACGGTCGTCGTTGACGTGCTCGAGGACGTCGAGTGCGGCGACGAGGTCGAACGACGCGTCGGCGTACGGCAGACGCTCGGGCAGCTCCCCGGCCCTGACCTCCATCTTCGGATGGCGATCGCGGGCGATGTCGACGGCCTCGCCGTGGGGCTCGAAGGCCTTGACCCGCCCCCGCTCGGCGAGCATGTCGAGGTTGCCACCCGTGCCACAGCCGGCCTCGACGATCATCGGGTTCGGCGGGAGATCCATCCGGTCGAGGAGGGCCCCGATGACGGCGCGCCGGCCCGCGAACCACCAGTGGCGGTCCTCGTGGGCGGCCATGAGGCGGTACGCCGCTCGTTCCACGTCTCTCTCTCCCGGCCGATCGCCAGGCTCGATCCGGACCTGGGTAGCCTACCTGCTCCGGGCCGCCGCGCGCCAGCCGGCGATCCGTCGTCAGCCCGCGAGTGCCGCCACCTCGGCCGGGTCGTCTCGCCGGACCATCCGGGCTCCCTCGTCGTAGATCGCCTCAACCGCACGGACCATGAGCTCGATGCAGAACCGGTCGTGGACGAGGTCATGGCCGGCCTTCGCGATGAGGTCCGCGAACGGGTGGTCGCGCAGGAGCCGCGCGATGGCGAGCGCGAGCGCGCCGGGGTCGCGTGGCGGCACGAGGAGGCCCGTGACGCCGTCGTTGATCATCTCCGGGATCCCGCCGACGTTGGATGCGACGACCGGACGGGACAGCGCCATGGCCTCGAGGATCGTCAGCCCCTGGGCCTCGCGATACGACGGCAGGACGGCCACGTCGAGGGCCGCGGTGACCGCCGGGATGTCGTCGCGGCGCCCCGCGAAGACGACGCGATGGGCGATCCGGAGCTCGTTCGCCATGCGCTCGAGCGCCTCCCGCTGGCTGCCCTCGCCGACGACGAGGAGGTACGCATCCGGGCAGGAGCGGAGGACCGCAGGCCACGCCTCGAGGAGCGTTGGGTGGCCCTTCTCCGGATCGAGGCGCGCCACGACGCCCACGATCTGCGCGTTCGGCTCCATGCCGTACTCCTCGCGGAGCGTGCAGCACGGCTCCTGGTGGTCGTAGCGCGCGAGGTCGACGCCGTTGTAGATGAGGCTCACCGGGGCGCGGCCGTCGCGTTCGTCCGCGATCTTGCGGACGATCGATTGGGAGACGGCGATGAGCCGGTCCATCGACGGCGTCAGCGCCCGGACCGCTTCGCGATCCTCGGCGGACCGCATCCGCGACGAGTGGACCGTCGAGACGACGTACGGGCGGCGGCCGAGGCGCTCCCCCGCGGCGAGCGCCGCACGCGTCCCGACGAGTTCGGCGCGGTACATGTGGTTGTGCACGACGTCGGCGCACCGCTCGACGACGTGGGCGGTGACCTGCTCGACGGCGCGGTCGTCGTCCTTCTCCTCGAGCACGAGCACGGGAATCCCGAGGCGGGCGATCTTGCGGGCCCCGCTGCCGGCCGACAGCGAGATGACGGTCACGTCGTACCGCTCGCGGTCGATGCGCGACAGGAGGCCGTAGAGGTGCTCTTGAGCGCCACCGTTCGTGCCGGTCGCGAGGACCTCGACGACCCTGATCCTCGACGCGGCAGACAGGCGTCCGCGGTCGTCTGGCGCGACACACGGATCGACGGGGATCGGCCGGCGCGCGAGGCGGAAGCGCATGTCAGCCATCGGTACGCCGGACGAGCAGGCGATGGATCGGCTCGTCCACCGCCCCCCACTCGTACTTGTATGGCTCGTCGCCCCGGAGGAAGTCGAGCCGCCTCCGGCCGAGCGCGATCGCCGCTTCGATGTAGCGGGCGGTCATGACGATGCCCGGCGAGAGGTCCTTCGCATCGGGATCCACGCCCGCGTTGTAGTAGTACATCGAGCGGCCGTCGTCGAAGTGGATGCCGGCCGCCACGCGCCGTCCGGCGACGCTGAGGAACGTCAGGCGGATGGCACCGTGCGGGCCGAACGTCTCGAAGAGGCGGCGAAGGAACACCCGGCTCGCATCGCCGCCGGGCGTCGACGGGAACAGCCCCGCCTCGCCCCAGCGGCGCTGATGGAGGTCGATGAACGCGTCCAGGTCGCGGAGCGGATCGTCGGACTCGGCGAGGACGACGTCCCCGCGCGCCTCGGCCCGGCGGATCTTCCGGCGGATCTCGTGGCGAGTCTTCTTCCCGAGGGTGTCGAGGTAGCCGTCGAAGTCGACGCCGGCCTGGAGCGTGACGACCGGGCTGACGTCTTCGCGCTCCCGGATGACGTCCCAGCCATGGCGTGACGCGGAGCCCTCGAACGCGGCCTCGAGCTCGTCCACTGCCGGATCCGCGCAGCGCAGCCGCCTGAGGTCGACGACATCCCACGGCGCCGGGTGCGGATGGCCTGGCTGCGCGTGTCCCGCCAGGTGGTCGACCGTGGCCCGCGCGACGTCGGGCAGGTCCGAGGGTGCGGCCAGGATCGTCGCGTAATCGGCGTGATACGAGGCGCCGAAGAAGACGGCTTTCGCGGTGGGGGCGACGGGCGTCAGCGTGTGGTCGTGGCCGTGGCGGAGCGTCGAGCGGTTCGCCGCGTCGGTCGGCTCGACCTCGTGGCGATGCATGAGTGGCACGATCGCCACCGGCAAGTCGTCCGGGGCGATCGCCCCTGCCTCGGTCACGACGAGGGTCTGGTCGTGCGCCGAGCCGCCGTAGCCGTCCCACCACGCGCGATGGAACGCCCACCGGCTGAACGGGGTCGCCGCGGGCGCCCGGTCGACGAGCGCGTCCCAGGTCTCGCGCGGGATGTCGCCGAAGCGGCATTCCTGGACGACGAGGCGGCGGCTCGCCGGGGTTGGGTCACTGAACGGGATGCCTCCCCTCCGGATCGCGGCGAGCGCCGCCGGGGGACAGGCAGGGTCCGTGTCGATCGTCTGGACCGTCACGAGCCGGAGGATAGCACCGGCTGGCCGAAAAGGTTGCGTACGCAACTGATCCGGGTCGACGTGCGAGGGCCATGCTCGGTGTACGGAGGCACCATGAAGAGCCCGCGGACATCGCGCGCAGGTCCCGCCGAAAGTACTCTCTGCGGGCATCCGAGTGGGGTAATGAGAGACGCCCGAACGCGCAGCTGGATCCGAAGGCGCGCTACCGCGAGGGTCGCAGGGCTCGTCGGCAACGTGCTCGACATGAGCGTCGTTCCGGGGCGCCCGGCCCCGCTGCGGATCTGGCTCCCGGTCGTCCTGATCCCGACGGCGGTGATCCTCGTGGTGGCGCCCCTGATCCTCGTGGGCCCGCTCGACTGGAACCTCTATCGCCAGGACCTCGGACTCTGGCTGGCGCATGGGAGCCCGTACGCCGTTCCGCCGGATGTCTACAACCCGTACGTGACCTACGCGTACACGTATCCACCCACCAGCTGGCCCCTGCTCCTCGTATCACTCCTTCCTCCCGCGGCCGTCTGGATCGCCGTCATCCCGATCCTTGCCCGCCCACCGCAACGCTGGCTCGTGCCGCTCTCGGCCGGACTCCTGACCGTCGGCCTGGCAGTGGGCATCTCGCTCGGGAACGTCAGCGTGATCCTGGCCGGGCTGCTCGCCCTGTCGTTCGTGCCGGGCGCGATCGGTGGAGTGGCGTTCGCGGGAGCGACCGCGCTCCGGCTCTACCCGATCGTCCTTCTCCCGTTCCTCTGGGCCGATCGCGTCCGGCTTCGATGGTTCGTGGGGTCCTTTGCGGTCCTGCTCGTGACGGGGACACTGCTCTTCGGGACCGCCGGTTGGCTTGACTGGGCCCTGATCGTGACGCGCCTCTCGCCGAGCATCGGCCCTTCGTGGAACCCGTTCGGCCCGCTGGGGATCGCGAGGATCGTGCCCGCCCTGGCCGTGACGGCGATGGGCCTGATCGCCCGATCGCCCACCCTGACGCTCCTCGGAGCGACATGGGTGAACGGCCACGTCACCGATCACTACCTGGCCACGATCGCCGCCGTCCTGCCGTATGAGGCGAGGTTGCGCTGGCCGGAGGTGCTGCAGCGCTTGGGGCGGGCGACCGGATCGCCGGCGCGCCCGGTGCTCCAGCGGAAGGACCCGCGGCCTGGGCCGATCCCCTGACCCGCGGAGCGGGGCACGCTATCCCGGGGCTCCTCCTGGCGCCGGCCCCACGACGCGCATCGGCGGCGCGCTGCCGTCCACGACCGTCGCGCGCGTCCGCGCGAGCCATGCCAGCAGCGGGATCAGCAGCAGCGGCACATCGATGACCGAGTACAACGGGCCCGACCTCGGGCTGCGCGCGTTCATCAGGACCGCCACCCAATCCCCCCACATGGGGACGAACGGCAGGCTGACGATGGCGCCGACGACCATGGGCATCCGCCACGAGTGTCGCCAGAAACCCACGAGAGCGAACGGCGCCAACGATGGCTTGAGAAGGACGCCGAGCGCGGGCCAGCCGTACAGGGTCCCGAGGGCGAGGGCGGCCGCGACCCAGATCGCGGGGTTGCCCGCGGCGATCAGCCACCAGTTGGTCGGGAGCGCGAGGATGAACAAGATGAAGACCACGCCCCCCAGCCTGGGCCGGTGGCGCCAGGCCACGAGCCCGACGATCGCCCCGGGGATGGCCCACCACAGGACCGCAGGCAGGAGGGTGAACGGGACGAACAGCAGGAGGGCGACGGGAGGATAGAGGACCGCGTCGTTCGGCAGCAGGTACTCGCCGGCGACCTGTTCCGGCCGATAGAAGCCGTCGCCCGCCAGCCATCGACGCGCCGCATCGACGTAGACGTTCAGGTCGTGGGCAACGGGGACGACGCCCAGGGAGGCCATGGCCTCGACGACGCAGATCGCGCCCAGGAGGACGATCAGCGCCAGCCCGAGCGCGTGGGCCAGGAACCGCATCCCCGGCGGGCGGTAGCGTGCGGCGGGTTCAGGGAGCACGGATCTGGCTCGGGCTCAGTTGCGGGGACGCGGGGCCGAACACGTGTCGCATGAGGAAGTATTCGGGCAACGGGTGGTCGTCCGTGATCAGCGGACCCGGCCCCGCGAAGCGCGCCGCCTCATCCCCGCTGAGCCGCACCAGGCGAGGGATGAGAGCGGCCCATCCCTCGAGCGTCTGCTCCGGCGAGTCGTACGCCGACGAGAGGTCCTCGACGACGCGCGGACGAGCGAGGATCGACCGCACGGCCGTGGCGTCGAACGCCAGGGGCTCGTCCGACCCGAGCAGGTAGAAGCCGTAGCCTCCGGGACCCTGCGCGACGATCACGTTCGCGTACACGTCGTTGAACGTCCTCACGTGGGCCTTGAACTCATCGAGTGTCTGGCCGTAGGGCACCCATTGCATCATGACCCCGCCCGGGTTGAGCCGTGCGTGCGCCGCACGATAGAACTCGAGGCTCGAGATGACGGACACGCCCGAGCTCTCGATCGGCGGGGGTGGGTCGACGACGATGATGTCGTAGTACCGATCGGTGAGCTCGACGTGGTTGCGCCCGTCCGCCACGATGACGCGCCCGTGAGGGTCCGCGAGGACCCGTGCCGCATCGGGATAGAACGTCGAGAACATCGACGGGACCGACGGGACGAGCTCGATCGCGTCCGAATGAAGCCCGGCGTTGAGTGACGCCCGGAACGCCGTTCCCATCCCGAACGCGACGGTCAGCTCCGTCGTCGATGCCGGCCGCAACATGAGCGGCAGGATCGGCATGAGCTTGGCATCGACCGTCAGCAGCGTCATCGACGCCCCGGTCACCCAGAGCTGCTTGTAGCCCGATACCTCGCCCGCCTGGACGGAGGCGATCTCGTCTTCCCGGCTGGCCTCGATCCGCCCCCCGCCCGCTGTGATCAGCCCGACGTTCGGGTCGACGAAGATCCGGCCCCCGGTAAGAGCCACCACGATCAAGGCGGTCGTGATGACGCCTGCCCCCGCCGTGACCGCCCGCCCGAGCCGATCGCGGATGGGTCCGGCGAACGCCAGCGCGGCACCGACCGTGGCGTTGATGACCGCGAGGACCGCCACGGTTGCGGGCGACCCGATCGTGGGGATCGCGAGGAACGGGATGAGCGCGGTCGCCACGATCGCCCCGAACGTGTTGGCCGCGAGCAGCATGCCGGCGTTCGTGGCGATCCGGCCGGTGGGGTCCGCGACGAGCGAGGATGCTGCCGGGAACGTCAGGCCCATGACGAACGTCGCCGGGAGGACGACGTACACGACCGGCGACACGTAGCCGGTGAACAGCTCGTCGAAATGGGTCGCGAGCGGCAGGAACCCCGTCACGTGGCGCGAGATGACGCCGGCCATGCCGACGACCACGAGCACGGCCACGAGGATCTGACCGAGCGCGAGCAGGGATATCGGGTCCCGGATCCGCGTGCGAAGCCAGGCCCAGGCGAGGGCCCCCGCCGCGAGCCCGATGAGGAACACCGCGAGGATCGTCGTGAAGACATAGGTCGAGTTGCCGGTGCCGCTCGCGAGCAGCCGGGTCCACAGCACCTGGTATCCCAGCGACGTCAGGCCCGACGTGAAGGCCAGCACGATCGCGAGACGGATTCGCGGCGGCGGTGGCAGCTCGTCGACCGCGGCTACCCGCTCGACTTGTGCGGATGGCAACGGCACGCGGCCGCGGTCGATGACGACGGCCAGGAGGCCGGCGGTCGCGGAGCAGATCGCGCCCACCACGAGGGTGCCGGTGAGTCCCAGCAGCTCGATGAGGACGAAGCCTGCCGCGATCGTCCCGACGATCGCCCCAATCGTGTTCGCCGCATACAGCTTCCCGAAGGAGCCGCTCAGCTCGGAGGGATCGCGACTCAGATACCGGGTCAGGGTCGGCAGCGTCGCGCCCATGAGGACGGTCGCCGGCCCGAGCGCGACGAGCGCGAGCCCGAAGCGAACGAGCGCGAGCAGGCTCGGGTTGCCCTCGAGCGTCCCGAACGCCCCCCGGTAGACCTCGTGGAGGAGCCGGAAGGTGATGGGTGTGGCAAGGACGACGACCACGAGGATGATCTCGAGCAGGCCGTACATCCGCAGCGGCCGGTGGACCCGGTCGCCGATCCGGCCTCCGATGAAGCTCCCGATGGCCATGCCGCCGAAGAAGCCGGTGAGGATCGCGGACACGGCCTGGGTCGTGTTGCCGAACACGAGGACGAGCTGCCGCGCCCAGACGACCTCGTACACGAGGCCTGCGGCGCCGGACAGGATGAAGATGCCGAGGATCGGCCAGCGTCGGGTCACGGGGGAGACTCCGCGTGCGACTGCGGCGAGGGAGGTCGGTCGGGGGATTCGATGGGCGGTGCCGACGTCGCCGGCATCGCGGGCGACATCGGCGACACGAGCGATGCCCACCGCGATGGTCTCATGACCGCCGCGATCGCGAGGACGACGCCGGCGAGTCCCGGCAGGAAGACGAGCACGAGCACGGGCGCAGCCAGGGCGAGCACGAGGATGACCGACGGTTGGAGGACGCTCGCGAGGGGTCGCGCGGCGAGCAGGAGGAAGACCGCGCCGTAGGCCAGCGTGTACGGCGCGCACAGGAGGCCGATCGCAAGCGCGGCGAGCAGCCCGGGCGTCTCCCCACGCCGGAGGGCCAGGAACCCAGCGACGATCGAAGCGGCACCCAGCGCGAGCGCGACCGGCAGCGGGAAGAAGCCTGTGAGCGCGAAGTTGCCTCCCTGCGGACCGGCCAGGTACTCGGGATGGCGCAGGACCTCGATCCAGGCGAGGTACGGGCCCGTCCCCACGATCGCAAGGGCCACGAGCGTCGCCGCGCCTGCCGCTGTGAGGCTGCCCATCAGCGCGCGCCGCCGGAAGACGAGCATCCAGGCGAGGATCGGGAGGAGGGCCGGCTTGGGCGCCGTCGCGAGGGCGATGCCGAGCGGGATCCCGGTCCGCAGGCGATCGGGCGACCAGGCGACGAGCGCGACCGCTCCGGCGAGGAGGACCGAGACGTTGCCGAGCATGAGGTCGTGGACCGTGGGCACGAAGGCCGTCGCCGCCACGCCGGCGAGCAGCCGATCGGGGAGGTCCAGGCCCCTGGTCTCACGACGGATGCCGGCGACGAGCACGCCGACGCGCGCGGCGAGCCACGCCATCCCTGCGGCCCCGGCCGGGATCCACGTCGTCGCGAGGATGAGGAGCGCG